>JBOIFB010000290.1:0-3508 GCA_050741415.1 Burkholderiales bacterium
GTGCGCGAGCAGCACCGCGGCGGCGAGCGCGAGCGGCACCACGAAACCGGTGGACAGGAACGCGGCGCCAAGCGACGCGCCGAAGGCGGCGCCTGCCGCGAGCGGCCGGCGCGCGGCGAGCGGCAGCGCGGCGAACCCGCCGCAGACGGCAGCCAGGCTGGCGAGGTCGGAGACCGCCTCGTGCGCGTGCACCATGAGCCCGACCGAGCCGATCAGCAGCAGCACCGCGGACGCGGCCACGGCGCGCCGCTCCTGCCCTTCTTCGTCCTGTGCGGCCCAGCTGCGCGCGGCGAGGTAGATCAGGCCCAATGCGCCGAGCAGGAACGCCCCGCTCGCAAGGCGCACCGCTTCGTGAAACTCGAGCGCCCAGCCGAGCGCCTTGGCGAAGCCGAGCGCGACCCAGGGATAGAGCGGCGGGTCCTCGAGCCAGGGCTCTCCCGCCACGTGCGGCACCAGCCAGTTGCCGCTCAGGTGCATCTGGTGCGTGATCTCGATCGTGATCACGTCGAAGGTCTTCCAGGGATCGTGCCCGGCGAGCCCCGGCACGACGAACGCCAGCGCGATCAGCGCCAGTACCGCGAACGAAGGCGGCAGCGCGAGCCTGCGTATCATGCGGCTATTCTAGGCGGCACGGGCGCGACGCGGAAAAAAAGGGCGGCCGCAGCCGCCCTTTTTTTAGCGCTGAAAACCTCTAGGCGCTCTCGTCGGTGGTCTTCTTGGTCCGCGTGTAGCGGCGCTTGAATTTCTCGACCCGGCCCGCGGTGTCCATGATCTTGTGCTTGCCGGTGTAGAACGAATGAGATTCGGAGGACACCTCGACCTTGATCACCGGATACTCGTTGCCGTCCTCCCACTTCATCTTATCGCGCCCCTTGGTGTCGATCGTCGAGCGCGTCAGGAAGGGGTGGTTGGAGGCGGTGTCGAGGAAGATCACCGTCTGGTATTGGGGGTGGATTCCGGTCTTCATGGGGCTGGCCTGCGGCGGAAAAGGCGCGAATTATACGTAAAACAAGGGGTTAAGGCAATGCTGCGGGCCGTCCTGGTCAGCCCCGGCGCATCGAGTCGAAAAACTCCGCGTTGTTCTTGGTGGCGCGGATCTTGTCGATCAGGAATTCGGCCGCTTCCAGCTCGTCCATCGGATAGAGCAGCTTCCTCAGCACCCAGACCTTCTGCAGGATTTCGGGCTTGATCAGCAGCTCCTCGCGCCGGGTGCCGGAGCGGTTGACGTTGATCGCCGGGTAGATGCGCTTTTCGTGCATGCGCCGGTCGAGATGGATCTCCATGTTGCCGGTACCCTTGAATTCCTCGTAGATCACATCGTCCATGCGGCTGCCGGTGTCGATCAGGGCGGTGGCGATAATCGTCAGCGAGCCGCCTTCCTCGATGTTGCGCGCTGCGCCGAAGAAGCGCTTCGGGCGCTGCAGCGCGTTCGCGTCGACGCCGCCGGTGAGCACTTTGCCGGAGGCCGGCACCACCGTGTTGTAGGCGCGCGCCAGACGAGTGATCGAGTCGAGCAGGATGACCACGTCCTTCTTGTGCTCGACCAGGCGCTTGGCCTTCTCGATCACCATCTCGGCGACCTGAACGTGGCGGCTGGCGGGCTCGTCGAAGGTCGAGGCGACTACCTCACCGCGCACGGTGCGGGTCATCTCGGTCACTTCCTCCGGGCGTTCGTCGATCAGCAGCACGATCAGCGTCGCCTCGGGCTGATTGGCGATCAGCGCGTGCGCCAGGTGCTGCAGCATCACGGTCTTGCCCGCCTTGGGCGGCGAGACGATCAGTCCGCGCTGGCCCTTGCCGACCGGCGCGATGATGTCGATGATGCGCCCGGTGATGTTCTCCTCGGCCTTGATCTCGCGCTCGAGCTTGAACTGCGCGTTCGGGTGCAGCGGCGTCAGGTTCTCGAACAGGATCTTCGATTTGGCGTTCTCCGGCGGCTCGCCGTTCACCTTGTCGACCTTGACCAGGGCGAAATAGCGCTCGCCGTCTTTGGGCGTGCGGATCTCGCCTTCGATCGTGTCGCCGGTATGCAGGTTGAAGCGGCGGATCTGCGACGGGCTGACGTAGATGTCGTCCGTGCTCGCCAGGTACGAGGTGTCGGGGGAGCGCAGGAAGCCGAAGCCGTCGGGCAGCACTTCGAGCGTGCCGTCGCCGAAGATCGACTCGCCCTTCTTCGCCTGGTGCTTGAGCATGGCGAAGATGAGGTCCTGCTTGCGCAGGCGGTTCGCGCCGTCGATCTGGCTGGTGACGGCCATGTCCACCAGCTCCGTGACGTGGAGAGACTTGAGTTCCGAGAGGTGCATAGATGCGGGCTGAAAGACGCGCAGTAAAAGACGAATTGAAGCCGGGATCGACCCGTGGCCTGCCTGGCCTGCTAACCAAAGTGACGGGGAAGAAGGCGCGCCCGGGACTGCCGGCGCTGGAATCTGACTGCACCGGTCCTTAGCCGGCGCAGGATTCGGTCAGAGCGTAAGACGTTTAAATATTGCTGTCAAGGAATGCGGTCAACTGCGACTTCGAAAGCGCGCCGACCCGGGTCGCTTCCACGTTGCCGTTCTTGAACAGCATCAGGGTTGGGATGCCGCGGATGCCGAACTTGGCCGGCACCTGCTGGTTCTCGTCCACGTTGATCTTGGCGACCTTCAGGCGGCCGTCGTATTCCTTCGCCACGTCCTCCAGGATCGGGGCGATCGACTTGCAAGGCCCGCACCACTCGGCCCAGTAATCGACCAGCACCGGGATGTCGGATTTCAGGACCTCGGGATCGAAGCTGTCGTCGGTAACGTGATTGATGGCAGGACTGCTCATGGTTCCTCGAAGCGGATGGACGGGGGACCGTTCAATTATGGGGCCAGCGTCGCGGAACGCAAGCCGCGGTCCGCACGGAGGTGCTAAACTACGGATTCGATTAACCTTTTTCACATCCTGGGTTTTTCAAGAATGGCTTATGTAGTGACCGAATCTTGCATCAAGTGTAAGTACACCGACTGCGTGGACGTCTGTCCGGTCGATTGCTTCCGCGAAGGCCCCAACATGCTGGTGATCGACCCCGACGAGTGCATCGACTGCACCCTGTGCGTGCCGGAATGCCCGGTCGAGGCAATCTTCGCCGAGGACGACGTGCCCGACGAGCAACACGAGTTCATCGCCCTGAACCGCGAGCTCGCCGCCGGCTGGCAGCCGATCATCGAACGCAAGCCCGCCCCGCCCGACGCCGACGAGTGGGCCAAGACGAAGGACAAGAAGGGCCTGCTCGAGAAATAGCCTAGACCGAGATGCGCGTGCCCAGCTCGACCACGCGCTCGGGCAGCAGCTTGAACGACTCGGCTGCCGGCGGCGCATTGCGCTGCATCCAGCGGAACAGCCCTCTGCGCCAGGTGAACGGTCCGCGCCGGACCGCCGGCGCAATGGTGGTCTTGCCGAGAAAGTAGGTCGCCTCTGCCGGATCGATTTCCAGCCCGTGGCCTCGCAGCAGCCGCAGGCCTGCGGGCACGTCGGGCTCCTGCAT
>JBOIFB010000291.1:0-3480 GCA_050741415.1 Burkholderiales bacterium
GCTTACGCGCCTGCCCGGAGCACGCGAGAACCGCTGGGCCCATCTGCTGAGCGGCGCGCCGGCGGCGCAACCGCAAGCGGCGGAAGATGTCTCCGTAAACGATGTGACGGCCCTCAGAGCGGATGTCGCCCGGCTCGAAGAGGAAGTCCGGGAGCTGCGCGAGCTCGTCAGCCGCCTGGCGGCGAAGTAACTACCTCCTCTTTTGCATCTGCTGCATGCGCCGCACGAGCTGGGCCGCGTGGGCGACGCCCTTGGTATAGAGCTCGGGATAGTCGGTGCGAAGCACGTACCATTCGCGCACCTTGAGCTGGTCGAGCTCGCGCTCCAGGCCGTAAGGCTCGCGAATGCGCCCCGCGGCCTCGAGCTGCGACATGAGCAGCTCCTCGAGCCGGTTGCCGAGCGCCTTGTGCAGCCTGCGGTAGCCCGGCAGCAACCGCCCGATGCCCTGCAGCAAATGCGGCTCGGTCACCTCGGAAGCCTGCACTGCATCGCGCATCGACCCCGCCTGCCTGACCGCGCGCGTGGCGGACTCGCACACCGCTTCGAACGCTTTCAATGCCTTGGGGTCGGCGGAGCCGCTCGGCTGCATGGCGCAAGTCTACGGTGCGTCGCGACGCGCGCAAAGGGCAAACGCGCCAATGCGCGGCGCTACTTGTGCAGTCCCTCCGCTTGCAGCGTCTCCTGCACTTTGGGCCGGGCGGCCACGCGCGCCACGAACGCCTTGACGTTCGGCCACTTGCCGAGGTCGATCTTGTGCAAGCTCGTCCAATTGAGCACCGTGAACAGGTAGGCGTCGGCCACCGTGAAGCGTTCGCCCATGGCGTAGGGGCGTCCCTCGAGCATCTTCTCCAGCGCGTTCAGGCGGCGCTCGATCACGCCCAGCTGGACCTGCTTCATCTCGGGCGTCAGCTTCGGATTGAACAAGGCGCCGATCTGCTTGTGGACCTCGGTGGCGGCGAAGTTCAGCCATTCCATCTCGCGGTAGCGATCGAGCGTACCGAAGCGCGGCACGAGCCCGGTCTCGGGCTTCTGGTCCGCGAGGTACTGGCAGATGACGCCCACTTCGGTCAGGACTTCGCCGTCGTCGAGCTGCAGCGCGGGCACGTAGCCCTTCGGGTTGATCGCCCAGTAGTCGCCGCCGTCCGCCGTCTTCTTCTCCGGAATGTTGACCTTCACCAGCTCGAACGCGTGCCCCGCTTCGCGGGCCACGATGTGGGGCGCCATGGAACAGGCGCCCGGCGAATAGTAAAGCTTCACGGATTGCTCCTTGTTGGTTGCACACGGGTCAGGACCTGGAGTATGCGCGCGCGCGGTTGCCGCCGGCGGCCTTGGCGGCATAGAGCGCCTTGTCCGCCTCCTGCAGCAGGCCTTCCTCGGTCTGCGCGGCGCCGGGGACGAGCGACGCGTAGCCCGCGCTGATCGACAGCTTGCGGGCGCCGAGGTAGACCAGCTGCAGCTCGGCGATGTCGTCCCGGACCGCGTGCGCGATCCTGCCCGAGCCCGCCAGGTCGGTGCTGCCCAGGACGAGCGCGAACTCGTCGCCGCCCAGGCGCACCGCGAGGTCCGTGGCCCTGCGCGCGTGCGCCGCCAACACCCCGGCCACGCTGACCAGGCAGCGGTCGCCCGCGGCGTGCCCGAGCGCGTCGTTGTAGTCCTTGAAACCGTCGAGATCGAACGCGACCAGGCCCACCCCAGACTTGTTGCGCGCGCCGCGCCGGATTTCCTCGCCCAGGAAGCGGCTGAACTGGCGCCTGTTGGCCAGACCCGTGAGCGCGTCGTGCAGCGCGAGATGCTCGGCGCGCTCCTCGGCCAGCTTGCGCTGGGTGATTTCGTGGTGCGAAACGACGAACATCTGGCCGTCGCCGCCCTGCAGGGGCGCGACGCGCATCACGAACCAGCGCTGCTTGTCCGGACTGCGGCAGGGGTATTCGAGATGGAAGGCGGCGCGCGCGCCGCCGAACACTTGCTCCATGCCGTGCGCCGCCTCCCCGGCCAGAGCGTCGCCGCCCTCGGCCGCGGTGCGCAGCACCGCAAGGTAGCCGCTGCCCACGCCGGCGAACCCGGGCGAGAGCCCGTTCTCGGCCCCGAACGCCGTCCAGGCGCGGTTGACGTCCACGATCGTGCCCGCACGATCGATCACCGCAAGATGCTCCTCGAGCGAGTCGACCATCAGCGCGTGCAGCGCAGCTCGATCGCGCATGTGCGCTCAGGTGTTCAGGCCTGCCAGCACGCGCAGGTGCTGCACCACCGAGCGCCCGAGCGCCGAAAGCGCGTAGCCGCCCTCCAGCATCGAGACGATGCGCCCGCCCGCGGTGCGTTCGGCGACCGCCTTGACCTGCTCGGTGACCCAGCCGTAGTCGGCGTCCTTGAGCGCGAGCATCGCCATGTCGTCCTCGGCGTGGGCGTCGAAGCCGGCGGAGAAAATCACCAGCTGCGGCTCGAAGGCCTCCAGCGCCGGCAGCCAGGCCTCGGTCACCGCTTCGCGAAAGCGCTTCGAACCGCTGCCCGCGGCGAGCGGCACGTTGACCATGTTGGGCGCCCGATCCTCGGTACCGCAGTAGGGATAGAACGGGTGCTGAAAGGTCGACACCATGAGCACGTTGTCGTCGTGGGCGAAGATGTCCTCGGTGCCGTTGCCGTGGTGCACGTCGAAGTCGACGATCGCCACGCGCTCGAGCCCGTGCGCGCGCACCGCGTGGCGCGCCGCGACCGCGACGTTGTTGAAGAAGCAGAACCCCATCGGCCGCGCGCGGCAGGCGTGGTGGCCCGGCGGGCGCACGCTGCAGAACGCGTTTTCGACTTCGCCCTTCAATACGAGGTCGGTGGCGAGCACTGCCGCGCCCGCGGCGCGCAGTGCCGCGTTCAGGCTGTAGGGGTTCATCGCGGTGTCGGGATCGAGGTGCACCGTGCCGTGCGCGGGGGCCGCGCCGCGGATCGCGCGCACGTACTCGAGCGGGTGCACGCGCGCGAGCTGCTCGTCGGTGGCGAGCGGCGCGTCGTGACGCGCGAGGACCGGCGCCACCCCGGAGGCGATCAGCTGGTCCTCGATCGCGGTCAGGCGCTGCGGGCACTCCGGGTGCTGCGCGCCCATGTCGTGCCTGAGACAGTCCGGGTGGGTGATGAACGCTGTCGTCATGCGTGCAATCCGTCACGGGATCTTAGCCGAATCCCCGCCGCCGCTGGGGCTTGGGCGCAGAAGCTTTCGAGTACAATCGACGCGTGCTGCTGAAACCCCAGTTCCTGAAGGATCCGAACGCGCCGATCGCGCGCGTGCTCGAAGCCGCGGGGCGCGTGATCCTGGGCAAGGAACCGCAGCTGCGCCTGGCGCTGGCCTGCGTGCTTGCGCGCGGCCACTTGCTGATCGAAGACCTGCCCGGGGTCGGCAAGACCACTCTTGCGCTGGTTCTGGCGCGCTCGCTCGGGCTGCAGTTCCAGCGCATCCAGTTCACGAGCGACATGCTTCCGGCCGACATCATTGGC
>JBOIFB010000292.1:0-3472 GCA_050741415.1 Burkholderiales bacterium
ACGTCCATCGGCTCGCCTTCGCTCGCCATGCCGCAGCCGGACTTGTGAGTGAGCGCCACCACGCCGTCGACGTTCGGGTAGTCCTCGAGCCGGCCCTCGAAATGGCGCGCGATCATGCGCGCGACCGTCGCCGAACAGTTGACGCTAGTGAGGATGCCCACGTAGTTGCGCGTCGCCACGCGCCCGTCGGCGCGCACGATGCCCTGGAACGTTGCTTGGGGCTCTATGTAGTCGGTGTCTTTCCTGTCCGAGCAAAAAGAATAATCCCTTGCGAAGTCGGCCATCCCCAGGTTGTGCACGTGCACGTGCTCGCCGGCGCGGATCGCGCGCGTGGCGAAGCCGATGATCTGGTCGTAGCGCTTCACCGCCGCGCCCTGCGCGAGGTCCCTCACCGCGAGCTTGTGTCCGGCCGGAATCGCGTCCGACGCGCGCACGTTCTCCTTCGCCAGCAGCGTGCCGCCCGGAATCTCGACGCGCGCGATGACGACGTCGTCGTTCGGGTGAAGACGGATGGTCAGTTCGGCGGCCTGCAGCATGGCGTGCCCTTTCTGAAACCTAGTGATTGTCGCGCGGCACCAGCGGACCGCTCTTGCCGACCAGGAAGTCGAGATCGGCGCCGTCGCTCGCCTGCAGCACGTGGTCGATGTAGAGCTTCCAGTAGCCGCGCTCGAGCAGGGGTTTGGGCGCTTTCCAGCGTTTCTTTCGCTTCTGCAATTCAGGCTTGGAAACAAGCAAATTCAACTTCCGCTTGGCGACGTCGAGCTCGATGATGTCGCCGTTTTCGACCAGCGCGAGCACCCCGCCGGCGGCCGCCTCGGGCGCGACGTGCAGCACCACGGTGCCGTAGGCGGTGCCGCTCATGCGGGCGTCCGAGATGCGCAGCATGTCGGTCACGCCCTTTTTCAGCAGCTTGGGCGGCAGCGGCATGTTGCCGACTTCGGCCATCCCCGGGTATCCCTTGGGGCCGCAGTTCTTGAGCACCATGATGCTCTTCGCATCGATCTCGAGCTTCGGATCGTCGATGCGGCAGTGGAAATCCTCGATGTTCTCGAATACGACCGCGCGCGCACGGTGCTTCATCAGTTTCGGCGTCGCCGCCGAAGGCTTGATGATCGCCCCGCCCGGACACAGGTTGCCGCGCAGCACCGCGATGCCGGTATTTTTCTTGAACGGTTTCTTGAACGCATGGATCACGTCGCGGTTCCAGCACGGCGCGTCCTTGTTGTTGGCCCAGATCGTCTCGCCGTTCACCGTCTGCGCGTTCTTGTGCAGCAGGCCTGCTTCGCCAAGCTCGCGGATCACGGCAGGCAGGCCTCCGGCGTAGAAGAAGTCCTCCATCAGATACTTGCCCGAGGGCATGAGGTTGAGCAGCGTGTGCACGCCGCGTCCGCAGCGGTCCCAGTCCTCGAGCTTCAGGTCGACGCCGATGCGGCGCGCGATCGCGATCAGGTGGATCACGGCGTTGGTCGAGCCGCCGATCGCGGCGTTGACGCGGATCGCATTCTCGAACGCCTGTTTGGTCAGGATCTTCGACAGCGTCAGGTTTTCCTTCACCATCTGCACGATGCGCCGCCCCGCGGCGCGCGCGAGCACGTTCCTGCGCGCGTCGACCGCCGGGATCGCGGCGTTGCCCGGCATGCCCACGCCCAGCGCCTCGACCATCGAGGCCATGGTCGAAGCGGTGCCCATGGTCATGCAGTGCCCGTGAGAGCGGTGCATGCACGACTCGGCCTCGTGAAAATCGTCGAGCGTGATCTTGCCCGCGCGCAGGTCCTCGGACATCGACCAGACGTTGGTGCCCGAGCCGATCTCGGTGCCGCGGTACTTGCCCGAGAGCATCGGGCCGCCCGAGACCGCGATCGCCGGCAGGTCGACGCTCGCGGCGCCCATCAGCAGCGCGGGCGTGGTCTTGTCGCAGCCGACCAGCAGCACCGTGCCGTCCAGCGGATTGCCGCGGATCGACTCTTCCACGTCCATGCTGGCGAGGTTGCGATAGAGCATCGCCGTGGGCCTGAGCAGCGTTTCGCCCAGCGACATGACCGGAAACTCGAGCGGGAAGCCACCCGCCTCGAGCACCCCCGCCTTGACGTGCTCGGCGATGACGCGGAAGTGCGTGTTGCAGGGCGTGAGCTCGGACCAGGTGTTGCAGATGCCGATCACCGGCCGGCCGTCGAACTGGTCGTGCGGCACGCCGCGGTTTTTCACCCAGCTGCGGTAGATGAAGCCGTAGATGCCCTCGCGCCCGAACCACTGGATGCTGCGCTGTGTAGGAGTCTTTTTCGCCATGTCAGTATGTCGCTCTGCCGCCGGAAATATCGAACACCGCGCCGGTCGAGAACGAGCAGTCCTCGGAGGCCAGCCAGCAGGCGAGCGCGGCGATCTCGTCCACCGTGACGAAGCGCCCCATCGGGATCTTCGAGAGCATGAACTTCGCGAACTCCGGTGTGACCTGGTCGAGGATCGCGGTCTGCGCCGCCGCCGGTGTGACGCAGTTGACCAGTACCCCCGTCTGCGCGAGCTCCTTGCCGAGCGCCTTGGTGAAGGCGATCAGCCCGCCCTTGGCGGCGGCGTAGGCGGCGGCGTTCGGGTTGCCTTCCTTGCCCGCGACCGAGGCGATGTTGACGATCCGGCCGTAGCCCGCCTTGGTCATGTGCGGAACCACCGCACGGCTGCACAGGAACGGCCCGTTTAGGTCGATGTCGATGACGCGCTTCCATTCCTCGACCGGATAGTCGACCACCGGTGCGGTCGGACCGGCGATGCCGGCGTTATTGACCAGCACGTCGATCTTGCCCAACAGCTTGAGCGCGCTCCCGGCGCCGCGCTCGATCGCCGCAGTGTCGGTCACGTCGATCGCATCGCCGCTCGTGTTCCGCCCGAGCGCCGCCACTGCGCCCGCGAGCAGCCTGTCGTCGCGATCCCAGATGCGCACCCTGGCCCCGGAGGCGAGCAGGCGCTTGGCGATGGCGAGACCGATGCCCTGGGCGCCGCCCGTGATGATTGCGCTGCGGCCTGCGAAATCGAGCTGGTTCATCTTCCTCCCCGCAGTGAACGGAGTCGAAAGTGTACCGCGTCGGCCGGCGCCGAGCCGCTATAATCGGCTCCCGCTTCAGGAAGGACACAAATGTCAGGCAGGCTCGCCGGCAAGACCGCGTTCATCACTGCTGCCGGGCAGGGCATCGGCCGCGCCGCCGCGTTCGCCTTTGCGCGCGAAGGCGCGACGGTGTGGGCGACGGACATCAATGGGAATTTGCTTTCGGACCTTTCAAAACAAGGCCTGAAAACACAGGTCCTGGACGTCATGGACGAGGCGGCGATCGGTAAAGTCGCGGCCGAGGTCGGCTCGATCGACGTGCTGTTCAACTGCGCCGGGTTCGTGCACCACGGCACGATCCTCGAGTGCGCGCCGAAGGACTGGGACTTCAGCTTCAACCTGAACGTGAAATCGATGTACCTGGTCGCGCGCGCCTTC
>JBOIFB010000293.1:0-3448 GCA_050741415.1 Burkholderiales bacterium
CCCAGGTCGATCCGGCTCGCGGACGCGAGCGGGGTGATGCGGATCACGATGTCGTCCCGAAAGCCGAAGAACAGCGTGGTGGCAGTGGCCTCGATGCGCAGCGCCGCCGGGTCGGCGGAGACGATCTGCCAGCCCAAGCCGCGCGCGGCCTCGAGGCAGCGATCGAACGCGGCCGACGGGTGCGCCCCGAGCGCAAGCGGCAGGATGTCCGGGTAGGCGCGGCGCTGCTGGGCGGCGACCGCTGCGCCGCCGTAGGCCAGGCCGTTGGGCGCCGCGCGGCGCACCGCCGCGAGGGCAACGAACTGGGGCGGGTCCAGGGTATCGGTGCTGATGTCGTGGATCGGCGGCGCGGACTGCGCGCGCTCGAGCATCGACCATGGCAGGCCGCAGGCGGCGCCGCCTGCGGCCACGCCCAGCAGCGCGCCCAGCAGCGCACCCAGCGCCCGGGCACGCAGCGCCCAGACCGCCGCCGCGAGGCAGCCGAGCGCGCCCGCGAGTCCGCTCCAGGCTGCGCCGCGCAGCACGAGGAAGCCGAATCGGTAATCCCACAGGCCGAAGCGGTGCCCCAGGCCGGCGGCGAGCGCCGCGAGCGATGCGAGCAAGGCAAGGCCGAAAGCGCCGGCGACGAATTTACGCATTACCGATTGAGCGTCGCGCGCGCGCGAAGTTCAGTTTTCATCGGCTGACGCGGTTGCGCCCGCCCTGCTTGGCGCGGTAGAGCGCCTCGTCCGCGGCCTTGATCACCTCGGCCGGGGTGCCGGCGCGCTTGCCTGGTTCGGCGGCGCCGATGCTGACCGTCACCGACAGCGCCTGCTCGCCTGGATGATCCTCGCGCGCGCCGCGGCGCCTGGAGCCTTTCTTCTCGTTTCTGGGCCGGTCGCCGCCGCGCATCGCCATGCGGTAGTCCTCGATCGACTGGCGGATGCGCTCCAGGTGCGGCACGGCGTCCTTGATCGCGGCGTCGGGGAACAGCACCGTGAACTCCTCGCCGCCGTAGCGAAACGCGCGTCCCCCGCCGCCGACCTCGGCCAGGCGCGCGGCCACCAGCCGCAGCACCTGGTCGCCGACGTCGTGGCCGTGGGTGTCGTTGAATTTCTTGAAATGATCGACGTCGACCATCGCCACGGCGTAGTCCGGCCCGAGCGCGCGCATGCGCTCGTCCAGCGCGCGCCGGCTCGGCAGCCCGGTGAGCTCGTCGCGGAACGCGAGCCGGTGCGACTCCTGCAGCACCGCGATCAGCAGAATCACGCCGGCGGCGCTCATGAACGCGGCGAAGCTGGCGAAGCGCCCGACCCAGGCGCAGGCGATGAAAAACGCGACCAGCGCCGCCGCGTTGCCGACGTCGAGCGGCGTGAACCTGGGCCAGGCGCGCCAGACCGCCGCGGCGAACGCGGCGGCGAACACCACTCGCCCGACGAACGGCACCGGCGGATAGCGCAGCGTCCAGTGCTGCAGAATCCGGTGCCAGGACTCGCCCGACAGCATGCTGTGGCCGGAGGCGGCGACCCAGGCCACCAGCAGCGCCTCGAGCGCGATCAGCAGCAGCCAGCGCCAGCTGCCGTGGTGCACCGCGCCGCGCTCGGGCAGGACGAACGAAGCGAGCATGTTCGCCGGCACCAGCAGCACCGCGGCGACATAGGCCGCTTGCGGCGCAAAGCCGCCCGGGTCGATCCCGAGCGCGTAGCGGTAGCCCGCGTAGGCGGCGAGCATCGACAGCGCGGCGACGAGCGTGCGCCCGCGGTTGAACCACAGTGTGACCGCGGCGCCCAGCCCGAGCAGCGCGTAGGGGCCGGCGGCCACGAGACCCTCGAGCCCCGGCGGCAGCCCGGCGCCGAGCGCCACCGCCAGCGCCGCCGCGGCGAGGATCGCGGCCGGCACCACCAGCGGCCGATAGGCCTGCGGGATTGCGCGCATCATGCCTGCTCCTCCGGCGCCTTGATGCGCCGGAACGCGCGCCACAGCAGCAAGTCGTAGGCGATCTTGATCAGCGCCCCGGCCACCAGCGGCGCCCACAGCGCGCCGGCCTGCATCGCGCCGCCTGCGATCAGCGGCGCCGCCACGCGCGCGCTTGCGCGCGCGAGCTGCGACATGCCCGAGGCCCAGGCGCGCTCGTGCGCCGGCACGATCGCCATCAGGTAGGACTGGCGCGTCGGAACGTCCATCTCCGAGAGTCCTTCCCTGACAATGAACAGTCCCGCGGCAATGGCGAAGGTCGGCGCAAGAGGCAGCGTGAGCATCAACAAGCCGGAGGGCAGGTGAGTGAACACCATGGTGTTGACCAGCCCGATGCGGCGCGCGAGCCACGCGGCGACGAAGTGCGACAGCACGGTCATCACGCGCGCGGCGACGAACAGTGCGGCGAGCGCGCCTTCGGACGCGCCGAAGCGCAGGTAGAGGAAATACGCGATCAGCGCCGAGCCGATGAAGCCGCCGCCGAAAGCGTCCATTCCGGCCAGCAGCGAGAAATTGCGCACCGCGCGGCGCACCGCCGCCGGCGCATGCAGCGCGTGCAGCGGCGGGACCGCGGCGCCGCGCTCGGCTGCACTCGAGAGCCCGGCATAGGCGAGCGCCGCCCCGGCCAGCAGCAGCGCGTAGCCGACCAGGGTCGCGTCGTAGGCGCGCAGCTCGCCAACCGCGTAGCGGTCGCGCAGCAGCGCCGGCAGCGCCGCGAGCACGGCGCCGGCCGCCGCGCCGGCGTCCTGCAGCGCGTTGTACCAGGCGAACATCTGGGTGCGCTCGCGGTCGGGCGCGGTGGCGGGCAGGATCGCCTGCTCGAGCGCCTGCGCTCCGCCGCGGTCGGTGCCCTGCGTGTTCAGCATGCCGAGCATTGCCGCCGCGGCCAGCGCCCAGGGCGAATCGAACACCGCGAGCGCAAGTCCGCCACCCGCAGCGAACAGCGCGAGCCCGACCAGACTGCGCCGCCGCCCGACGCGGTCGGCGAGAAAAGTGCTGTAGGCCGTGCCGCAGGCGACGCCGACAAAGCCCGCGGTAAGCACCAGCCCGACCTCGGATTCGTCGAAACCGCGCTTGGCGAGATAGACCGCCGCCAGCACGCTGATCGATCCCGCGGCCAGCCCGCGCAGCAGTGCGGCGAGATAGATGAGCCTGCGGTCGCGCCGCAGCGCGCTCATCCGAGCCGGTCTGGCCGGAAACCGATGTCGCACACTCTGCCGCGCTGGGCGCGCTTGCCCTCGTAGTGCTTGAGCGCCTTCGCGTCCAGCTCGACCGTCTTGCGGGTGCGCTTGAAGCCGCAGACCGCGAGCACCCCCTTCGGGTCGAACGCGGCGACCGCGGCCAGCGTTGCCTTCTCCGGCAGCGCGATCAGCTGCACCCCGACCCCGCCGTTGGGGCGCAACGGCAGCTCGGCCATCGGGAACACCAGCAGCCGCGCGTCGGCCGACAGCGCGGCGATCTTGAGCTTGGCGGAGTCGCCAGCGTAGGGCACCGG
>JBOIFB010000294.1:0-3431 GCA_050741415.1 Burkholderiales bacterium
TGCTCGAGCGCTATCGCTTCCTGCGCGCCGACCCCAATGCGCGCGCCCTGTACTACGGCGCCGACGGCCACGCGCTCGGCGCGGGCAGCGTGCTCGTCAACCGAGCCTATGCCGCGACGCTGCGCAGCATCGCCGTGCGCGGCGCCGACGCACTCTATGCGGGACCGATCGCGGCGGATATCGTGCGCGCCGTGCAGGCCCGCGGCGGAGATCTTGCGCTGCCTGACCTCGAGACCTATAGCGCGCTCGAACGCGACCCGGTCTGCGGTCGCTACCGCAGCGTGCGCATCTGCGGCATGGGGCCGCCGAGCGCGGGCGCGGTGACTCTGCTCGAGCTGCTGGGCGTGCTCGAGCGCACGGGGTTCGAACTCGCGCCGCCGCTGTCGGCGCAGGCGGTGCACCTGTTCAGCGAGGCCTCGCGCCTCGCCTACGCCGACCGCGCGCGCTACATTGCCGACCCCGCGTTCGTGCGCGTGCCGGTGAAGGGATTGCTCGATTCCGTCTACCTCGCGCGGCGCGCGGACCTGGTCGGCGAACACTCGATGGGAGTGGCCCAGCCCGGGCAGCCGGCGCTCGCGCCGCTCGCCGCCGACGTGCCGGATACCGAGCGGCACGGCACGAGCCACGTCTCGATCGTCGACCGCTACGGCGACGCGGTGGCGATGACTACGACGATCGAGAACGCATTCGGCAGCCGAATCATGGTGCGCGGCTTCCTGCTCAACAACGAGCTGACGGACTTCTCCTTCGAGCCGCAGGCGCGCGGGCTGCCGGCGGCCAACCGCGTCGAGCCGGGCAAGCGGCCGCGCAGCACGATGGCGCCGACGCTGGTGTTCGATCGCGACGGCAGGCTGCGCATGCTGCTCGGCTCCCCGGGCGGGGTCGCGATCGTCGATTACGTCGCCAAGACCCTGGTCGCCGCGCTCGACTGGGGCTTCGACATCCAGGCTGCGATCGCGGCGCCCAACTTCGGCAGCACCAACGGTCCGACCCTGCTCGAGCGCGACACCGTCGTTCAGGACCTGGACGACGCGCTTGCCGCGCGCGGCCACGTGCTCAATTTCGCGCGCCTGACGAGCGGGGTGCAGGGAATCGAGCGCGTGCCGGGCGGCTGGCGCGGCGGCGCGGACCCGCGACGCGAAGGCGTGGCGCTCGGCGACTAATCAGTGCTCGCCGCTGTGAGCGGAAGGCGTACCGCGACCCGGAGGCCGCCGGCGCCGGCGCCGGCGTCGGCGAGCGCGATCGTGCCGCCGTGGCGCGCTACGATCTGCTTGACGATCGCCAGCCCCAGGCCGCTGCCGTCGCTGGACTCGCCGGCGCGGCGGTAGAAGCGGTCGAATACCCGCGTCCGCTCCTCCGGCGGGATGCCGGGCCCGCTGTCGCTCACCTCGAGCGCTGCCTGCGTGCCGTCGCGGAATGCCGCGACGTCCACGCGCCCGGCCGCCGGCGTGTAGCGAACCGCATTGTCCACCAGATTGGAAAGCAGGGTCCTGAGCGCCGCGGCCGCGCCCGCCGTCGTCACCGGCTCGACCTGCGCCAGGCCGAGATCGACCCCGCGGGTCTGCGCCAGCGGCGTGTATTGGGCAACGACGTCGCGTGCGAGCTCGTCCAGGCGCACCGGGCCTGGCTCGCTCGCGGGCGGGTACTCTTCGCGCGCGAGCGTCAGCAGCTGCTGCACGACGTGGCTCGCGCGTTCGACGCCTTGCTTCAGGCTGCCCAGCGCTTCGCCGCGCTCGGCTTGATCGGTGGCGCGCTCGGCGACTTGCGCCTGCAGACGCAGCGCGGTGAGCGGCGTGCGCAGCTCGTGCGCGGCGTCGGCGACGAACGCGCGCTGAGTGTGCAGCGCGCGCTCCAGCCGCTGCAGCAGGTCGTTGAGCGATTGCACCAGCGGCCGCACCTCTTCCGGCAGGCCGCCCTGCGGCAGTGCATCGAGCGCGTCGGGCGAGCGGCGGCGCACGTCGCGCGCCAGACGCTCGAGCGGCGAGAGGCCTCGGCCGACTGTGAACCAGATCAGCAGCCCGAGCAGCGGCAGCACGGCAGCCAGCGGCCAGGCGGTGCGCAGCGCGACCGTGGCGGCGATGCGATCGCGCACGGCGTAGGGCTGGGCGACCTGGATCACGTGGTCCTTCACCTGCACCGAGTACACGCGCCAGCGGCCTTCGCGCGAGGCGACGTCGGCAAAGCCGAGCTGGGCGCGGTCGGGAATGCCGGACCTGGGATGCGACATATAGAGCCGCACGCCTTCCTCGTTCCAGATCTGCACCAGCACCTCGAGGCTCTGCCCGGGCTCGTCCTCGTGCGGAATCAGGTCGTTCGCGAGCGCATGGTCGCGGAACGACAGCGCCATCTGCTGCAGGTGGTAGTCGGCCAGCTCGTTCGCTTCCTTGCGCGCGACCAGGTAGGTCGACACCGTACCCGCGGCGACCGCGAGCGTGGCGCTGCCCAGCAGCCAGACGAGCAGCTGGCGCCGGATGGACGAGGTCATCGCCCCTTGGGCACCATATAGCCTGCGCCGCGCACCGTGCGGATGAATTCCGCGCCGAGCTTCCTGCGCAGGCTGTGGACGAACACCTCCACTGCGTTGGATTCGATCTCTTCGCCCCAGCCGTAAATGCGCTCCTCGAGCTGCGCGCGCGACAGAATCGCGCCGGGGCGCGACACCAGCGCCTCAAGGACCGCGAACTCGCGCGCCGACAGCGCGAGCGGCTGGTCGCGATAGCTCGCCTGGTGGGTGGCCGGATTGAGCGCGAGCTCGAGGTACTCGATGACCGGCTCGGCACGCCCTTCGCGCCTGCGCACCACCGCCCGCACGCGCGCCGCGAGCTCGTCGAGGTCGAACGGTTTCAGCACGTAGTCATCTGCGCCTGAGTCGAGGCCCTTGATGCGCTCGGGCACGCCGTCGCGCGCGGTGATCACCACCACCGGTGCGGCGTCGCGCTTGGAGCGCATGCCGCGCAATACGTCCATGCCGTCCTTCTTGGGCAGCCCGAGGTCGAGCAGCACGCAGTCGTAGCGCGCGGTCTCGAGCGCCAGTTCGGCGGAGTTGCCGTCCTGCACCCAGTCGACCGAAAAGCCGTCCTGGTGCAGGCCTTTCTGCACGCTTTCGCCGATCATGCGGTCGTCTTCCACCAGCAGCAGCCGCATTTGCGCTTGCCTCAGAGTCCGCGTACAGCGCCTATTCTAGCGTTCTGACGGCGCGCCGATCAGGAGGCTGCCCACTCGAATACGATCCGGTGGTGGCCTTGACCGACGACGATGTGGCGCTCGATCTTCGTGCCGCGACGCTGCGCGATCACGGTGTAGCGCCCGTGCGGCAGCATGAGCAGCATGAACGGGCCCTGCGAGGTCGCGCGGAACAGCGCCTTGCCGTGCATGTCGCGCACTGTTACCGGCACCGCGGCGGTGAATTCCGCCATGGCGCCTTTGGCATC
>JBOIFB010000295.1:0-3430 GCA_050741415.1 Burkholderiales bacterium
CTGCTCTCGTCCAGTCCCGGCGGCACGGTGTAGAGGTGGCTGGGCAGGGTCTCGCGCGTGGCGTCGCGCACGACCCCGCCGCGCAGCCCCGCCGCCGCCGCGAGCGCCGCGTGGTCCGCGTCCTCGCCCCACACGTCCGGCCAGGGGCCGTAGCCTTCGCGTAGCGCTGCGTCGATGGCGTAGCCCGGCGCCCGCTGGGCGCGCGCCGAGCGCGCGAGCACGATGTCGGAGCACACCAGCGCGCCGCCGGCGCGCAGCGCGCGCGCCGCTTCGCGGAAGAACGCGCGCCGCGTGGAAAAATGGAACATCGCTTCCACGCATAGCACCCGGTCCACGCTCGCGTCCGCGACCGGCAGGCGGCAGGCGTCGGCGAGCGTCCACTCGAGCAAGTTGCCGCCGCGCGGCTCGATCTGGCGGCAGATCCCGAGCTGGCGGAGATCGACGTTCACGCCGAGCAGCCGCATGCCGCCGTGGCGCCTGTTGACCGCCTGCAGAGTTCCGCCGAACCCGCAGCCCGCGTCGAGCACGCACTGGCCGTCTGCCAGCCCGCCCATGGCGAGCAGGGTCGCGTCCATCCGCGCCTGAGCGCGCGCGAAGTCCTGCGCCCCGAGCGCTTCCGGCCGAGGCGCGGCGTCCCAGTGCCCGAGGTGCACGTGACGCCCGACCTCCCCGCGGCGGAACCCCTCGATCAGGAAGTCGAAGTACTTCGGCACCGCCGGTGCGCCGCTCATCCCCAGCAGTACATCGCTTCGCGCGCACGGCTGAGCGCCATGAAGCTGCACGCGGTCCAGCGCCTGCGCGCCCCCCGCACCGGGGTGAGCCGGTGCAGGTAGCGGCCGGAATCGAGCACGATCATGCTGCCCGGCGGCAGGCGGAAGCTGACTGCGTCGAGCGTCTTCGGGTCCGGCCTGCCGACGGCGCCGTCGACGTTCAGGAAGCGCGCGTCCTCCGGCTCGCAGCACAGATCGAACACTTCGAGCGCGCCGCCGCCGGCGGCGCGCGTGAACGCGAGCACGAACGAAACGATGTGCGGCTCCACCAGCGTGCGCAAGTGCCGGTACGAGGGCCGGAAGTTCTGCTCGTTGTCGAAGTGCGGCGGGATGAATCCGCCCTCCTCGTGCGCGCGCAGCGTGGTGAACATGTAGCGCTGGCCGGGCTGCGGTCCCGGTGCCGCGACGAACGGCCGGCCGCGGTCGAGCTCAGCGAGCAGGCCCGCGACGCGCGCGATGAGCGCCTGGCGAGACGGCAAGAGCTCTTCGAGCTGGCGGTTGAACAGCGCCGCCTGGTCGAAGTAGCGGTCGGGATCGAGCGGCGACAGGTTGAGATTGAGGCCGTAGAACCAGGAGCGGAACGCTTCCGGAAACCCCGAGCGCAGGAACGGCGGGTCATGGCGCTCGAGCCTGTCGATCGTGGCCTCCAGAAGCGCCGGCGGGTAAACTCCGTGCAGGATCACTCCGTGGAGCGCGCCCGCGCGCATGCGGTCGAATGCGTCGGCGTGGCTGCCCGCATGCGAGGCGTCGAGCTCGAGCAGGCGCAGGAATCCGCCCAGCGTGCGCACGGCATCGCCGGGGGGACCCGGATGCCATTCCTCGCTGCGCCGCGCTGCGTCTGCCGCCACCGCCCCTCCGGAGTGCTGCGTCCTGGGGAGATTCTAACGGGCGGAATGGCCTGCCAGCTTGACTTCGACCTTCTCGCGTGCGTCGAGCGAGGCGTAGTACTTGCGCAGCACTTCGAGCACCGGCGGGCGACTGAACTCGGCCGGCACCTCGGAGCCTTCCGAGAGCCACTTGCGCAGCTTGGTGCCGGACACCAGCAGGCGGTCGGCATCGGCGTGAGGGCAGGTGCGCGCCGACGCCATGCCGCCGCACTTGTAGCACCAGAACGTCCAGTCGATCTTGAGCGCCTGGGTCTCGAGCGCGCCCTGAGGAATCTGGTCGAAGATGCGGTGCGCATCGAACGGGCCGTAATAGCTGCCCACCCCGGCGTGGTCGCGCCCGACGATCTGGTGCGAGCAGCCGTAGTTCTGCCGGAACAGGGCGTGCAGCAGCGCCTCGCGCGGCCCCGCGTAGCGCATGTCGAGCGGATAGCCGGCCTGCACCACCGTGTTCGGATGAAAGTACTCCTCCACCAGGATCGAGATGGCCTGCGTGCGCACTTCGGCCGGGATGTCGCCCGGCTTGAGCTTGCCCAGCAGCGAGTGCACCAGCACGCCATCGCAGACCTCGATCGCGATCTTGGCCAGGTACTCGTGCGAGCGGTGCATCGGGTTGCGCGTCTGGAACGCGGCCACCCGCGACCAGCCCAGGCGCTCGAACTCGGCGCGCGTCTCGGCCGGCGTCATGAACAGCGTGCCGTAGTGCCCCTTGAAGCCGCCGTCGGAGAGCACCCTGACTTGGCCCGCGAGGTTCAGCGCCCCCTGCGCCATCACCATCTTCACGCCGGGGTGCTCGACATCCACGGTGCGGAATACCGACATGCATTCGTGCGCCTTGTCGATCGGGTACTTCTCGCTCAGCGTCATCACCGCGAGCGCCTCGCCGTCGTCCGGGTCGACAAGGGCGACATCCGCACCCACCCGAAGCGCGGCAGCGGTCTTCTCGTCCGTCGAAAGCGTGATTGGGATCGGCCAGAACAGGCCGTTGGCCATGCGCATGCCGTCGCATACGCCTTCCCAGTCGGCGCGCGACATGAACCCGTCCAGCGGCGTGAAGCCGCCGATGCCGAGCATGATCAGATCGCCCTTCTCGCGCGAACCGACGCGCACCTGCGGCAGGGTCTCGGCACGCGCGCGCTCGACCGCGAGGGCCTCGCCCGCGAGCATGAGCGGCTTGAGTGTTCCTCCTCCGTGCGGCCTGACGAGGCCCGGCATGGCGCGTCCCTCGGAAAAGGCCATTTTCGACAGCGCCTCATTCCCAGGCAAGGCCGATGTTTTGATTTTGCGATAAGCGCCCCTGATTCGGCGCGGCGCGCTAGTTCTGCTTTGCGTCGCTCGCCTGCTGCCGCTGCTGCGAACGCAGCTCATGCAGCCGTGCATCGACCGTCGATAGCTGGTAGAAATCGCCGTCGCCCGCGGATTGGGCGAGCTGGAGCTGCTCGATCGCCGCCGGCAGGCTGCCCTGCAGCACGTAAACCTCGGCCTGCGCCTGGTGCTGCAGCAGCCGCTTGCCGAGCGCGGCGTAGGTCTTGGCCAGTAGCATGCGCAGATGCACGTCGTGCGGATACTGGCGCAGCGGGCCGAACAGGGCGCCGAGCGCGTCCTGGTTGCGGCCGGCGTTCTGCAATGCTTCGACGTAGGCGTAGGTCAGCGGCCTGTCGTTGGGGTAGCGCGACAGCCCCGCGCGCAGGATCGCCAGCGCGCCCGCGGGGTCGCCCTGCGCCTGGCGCACGCGCGCGGCGAGCCCCTCGATCATCGCGCTCGCCACGTGCAGCC
>JBOIFB010000296.1:0-3364 GCA_050741415.1 Burkholderiales bacterium
TCCAGCTCATCGAGCCGGCGGCCGAGCCGCTCCTTGCTCAGGGTGCGGATCTGGTCCACCGCGATCTCGGCCCTGCGCCCCGCGCAGGCAGTCTGAATCCGGCTCCGCCAGCGCGGATGCAGTTTGGACGTAAGCGGACACACGACCACGGTGTCCAGGAAGCGGTTCATGTCGTCGCGGCTGACGACGACGACCGGCCGGGTCTTGGCAATCTCGCGTCCGCGCGTGGGGTCGAGGTCGGCGAGGTATACGCCGTAGCGCCCGACCGCGCGCGTCACCATTTCTCCCCGGGTTCGATGCCGTCCGCTACCGTCGCGTCGAGATCACTCCAGTCTTCCTTCTCGCGCATCATGTCCCGGAAAGTCTCCTCCCAGGTCATGCGCTTGTCTTTCTTGCCGCGCAGCAGCAGGCCTTCCTCCCGCGCCTCGAGCACAAGGGCGTCCTTGATCTCGTAGCGATCAAGCACGGCCTTGGGCAGGCGCACGCCGCGCGAATTGCCGATCTGGACGACTTTCAACTCGACTCTTGCCGGCTTCTTTGGCGAAGCGGGAAGCGGAGCGCGTTTCATGTAATTACTGTATCTACATTCAGATCGGCGGTCAACGCGCCTGATGCAGTTCGTCAGGCGTCCGACCTCTATGTCTTCGGCTTCGCGGTCAAGCGTTCGGACGTACTGATACGGCGGCTCCTTTTCGCCGCCGGCCAGAGCTGGGTCGTGCCGATGCTGGTCGCCGCGGTCTCGAGCTTCTGGATCCGCACCACGGGGCACTTCTCGGCGATTCACATCCTGTCGGTCGCGGTCCCTGTGCTGCTCGGGCTGGGGTTGTACTACGCCGCGACGGGCCGCATCCAGCGCCACCGCCGGATGATGGTCGCGAACTACATCGGCGAACTCGGTATCGCGGGGCTCTTCACCCTGCTGCCCAACCGCCCGCTCGGCAACCTGCTGTGGACGGGCCTTGAAGCGATCTGACCATGCTCGCGACAGCGGCGGTAAGTGCGTGACATGACATAGCTCCTGGATTGATCCTTGCCGCCCCGCCTTGCCTGAGCCAGAACAAGCTAGAGGTCTTCCGACGCGCTTCGGATGGCGCGCATCGCGAGAAACATCGCAGTGGGCCGCGGCCGGGCGTCGGACTGGCCGTGGACCGCCTCAAGCGCGATGAAGCCGTGCTTCGCGTAGAACTCGACCGCGTCGCGCTTCGCGTCCACGACCACGCCGGCGCAGCCGAAATCGCCGGCCATCCGTGCGGCGAGCTGCAGCACGAAACGAAGCAGCTGCCGGCCCAGCCCCTGCCCCTGTGCCCTTCCATCCACCGCCAGGCGCGCGAGGCGCAGGACGGGCAAGGGGTAGCGGGGCAGCTTGCGGCGCGTGGCGGCGGGCAGCCCATCGATCTCCACGTGACCTGGAGCAACGGTCGCAAACCCGAGGATACGCTCGCCCTCGAGCGCGACATAGGTGACGCCGAGGTAGTGCCTGAACTGGTTTTGCGCCGCGAAGCGGTGGAAGAAGCGGTCTAGATCGGGGTCGCCGGAGCGGAACGCGGAGCGCTCGTCCGCCTCGCGCAGCGCCCTGATCTCCATCAGCGCAGCAGGTCGCGCAGCGCCTTGGTAGGCTTGCCGGTTCGAGTCTGCTTCAGGATCGCCTCGCCGGACTTGCGCGTCACGACGAGTCTGGGATGAACCACCACGTCGGCCGGCAACTGATCCAGCGCGACCAGGTAGTGCTGCAGGGCCTGCTCGACCAGGTGGCCCTTCTTCACGCCGCTCGCGCGCACGTGGCGTTCGAGCGCCTCCCGGGTTGCCGGGGAGACGAACGCCGAGATCTGGATTTCTTTGTCCATTGTCATCACTTCTTACGGAATTCTACGTTTTTGTAGATTCCGGGTCAAGACGCGTCAATATCTCATGCATCGCGCGCGCCTGCCGTCCGCTTCTCAGAGCGCAACTTCGAGCGGCGCGAACGCTACCAGTGCCGCCAGCCTTTATGCAGCGGGAAGTAGAGCCCGCGGCTTGTGCCGCCGAGCGCTTCGGCATAGGCGTCGAGCTGCGTCGCGTAGCGCTTGCGCTGCTCGTCGAGGAAGGCTTCGACGCCCGCGCCTTCGTGCTCGCTCAGCTTGTAGTCCGCGACCCACTTCGCTCCTTCCGCATCCTCGATGTAGCGGTCGATGCGGAAGCTGCGCTGACGATTGCGCAGCCTGTATTCATTGCGCGCCACGGGGTGCGGGCCGAGGAGCCAGCGCCCGCGCTCGTCGGTAATGGCGTTATTGAGGGCGGTGATGACGAGGTTGGCGGCGCGGTCGAGCTCGGCGGGGGCGACGCCGCGGCGCTGGAGGTCGCGGGTGAGGTGGGGGCACAGCGATTCGACGCGGTTCGTGTCCCAGCCTTTTAGCTCGTCCTCGGCGATGCGGGCGAGCCAGGCGTGCGCGACGATGCCGGCGTGGCGCACGGCTTCCTTGGCCCACGAGAATTCGATTTCCACTTCTTCTCTCCCCTCTTCCGGCGCGGTCCACTTCACCGGCTCGGGCGGGTCGGGAAGTTTGAAGTCGGCCGGCAGGCGATTCAGTTCGGCGGGTAGCGGTTCCCTTTGTTCTTTCTCCGCCGTGGTTGCGGCGGGAAGTGCGATCTGGTCTGCGAGCGCTTCCCAGGCGAGGCCTAGCAGGCTGCGGCGCGAAGGCATTTTCAGCACGCCGTCCTGGTCGACTTTCACGCAGCCGAGCAGGTGCAGGCGCGACTCGGCGCGGGTGGCGGCGACGTAGAACAGGCGTCCCGCTTCGATGTCTTCGGCCTTGCGGTCAAGCGTTTGGACGTATTGATAAAGAGGCTCCCTGGCTCCGCCGGTTTCGTCGATGGGTGCGAGCAGCAGGCGCCCGCCGGGGAGCGCGCGCCAGGCGAAGAGCGGCCGCCGGCCTCTGCCTGGGCCGCGGTCGAGGCCGGGGACGATGACGGTGTCGAACTCGAGGCCCTTGGCTTTGTGGATGGTCATGATCTCGACCGCCTCGGGACCGGCTTCGACGTCGGGCTCGGCGTAGAGCTTGGCGAGGCGGTCGGCGAGGGCGCCGAAGTCTTCCAGCTCGCCCGCGACTTCGAGGCGCTCGAGCTCGTCGAAGTAGATTTCGGCGTCGGCGAGGTCGGTGGGGTCGCTGAGGCAGGCGGGGCCGCCGAGGGCGAGCCAGACGCCCTCGACGCGGTCGCGCAGCGTGCCGCGCAGGCGGTGCTCGAGCGCGGGCTTCAGGATGCCGACGAATTTCGAGAGCGGCGGGATGTCCTGGATCAGCTCCCAGATCGTCAGCTCGTTTTTTCCTTCGAAGTAACGGCTCAATTCGTTCAGATCCAGGCCGCACCAGGGCGCGCGCAGGATGGC
>JBOIFB010000297.1:0-3357 GCA_050741415.1 Burkholderiales bacterium
GGGCGCGTGACCGTGGTGTGCGGTCTGTCCGAAATGGGGCAGGGCGTGCTGACCGCGATCCCGATGCTGCTGGCCGAGGAGCTGGACGCGGACTGGGACCATGTGAGCGTCGAGCAGGCGCCGGTCGACAAGGCCTTCGCCAACCCGATGTTCGGCGTGCAGGCCACCGGCGGCTCGGCCTCGGTGCGCGGATTCTGGGAGCCGATGCGCAAGGCGGGCGCCGCGGCGCGCGAAATGCTGGTCTCGGCAGCGGCCGCAGCCTGGAAAGCGAAGCCCGCAGACTGCCGCACCGCGAAGGGAATGGTGATCCACAGGAGCGGCAGGAGGATCTCCTACGGCAGACTTGTCGCCCGTGCCGCGCAGCAGCCCGTGCCGGCCGAACCGAAGCTCAAGGATCCGAAGAACTTCACCCTCCTCGGGCACGATCTGAAACGCCTCGACACGCCGCCGAAGGTCAACGGCAGCGCCAAGTTCGGCCTCGACGTGCGCCTGCCTGGAATGCTCACCGCAGTCCTCGCGCGCCCGCCGGTGCCCGGCGGCAAGGCGCTCTCGTTCGACGATCGCAAGGCACGCGCGGTGCGCGGCGTGGCGCAGGTGCTCGAGACCGCGCACGGCATCGCGGTGCTCGCCGACGGCTACTGGGCGGCGAAGAAAGGCCGCGACGCGCTCGAGATCAAGTGGGATGACGGCCCGCACGCGGGGCTGTCCTCCGAAAACATCTCGCGCAGGCTCACCGAGGCGACCGTGCAGCCGAGCAAGGTCGGCCGCAACGAAGGCGACTTCGATACTGCGGCGCCCGCCACGACGCTCGATGCGGTGTACGAGGCGCCCTACCTCGCGCACGCCTGCATGGAGCCGATGAACTGCACCGCCTGGGTCAAGTCCGGCGAAGTGGAGATCTGGGCCGGCACGCAGTCCCAGGGTCCGGCCCAGGGCATCCTCGGCCAGGTCGCGAACGTCGACCCAGGCAAAGTCAAGGTGCACACGATGTTCCTCGGCGGCGGCTTCGGCCGGCGTTTCGCGCCCGATTTCACGATCGACGCGACGATTCTTTCGAAGATGTCGGGCCAGCCGGTGAAGCTCGTTTATTCGCGCGAGGACGACATGCGCGCCTACTATTACCGCCCGGCGTCGGTGACGCGCTTCAGCGCCGGGCTGGACGCGGCAGGCAACCCGGTCAGCCTGCGCGCCCGAGTCGCTTCGCCTTCCATCATGGAGGGCTCCGGCTTCATGAAGCTGCCGCCGAACGGCGTCGACAGCATGGCGGTCGAAGGAGTGCAGGACCTGCCCTACGACATCCCCAACCTGCGCATCGAATACTCGCAGCAGGAACCGGGCGTGCAGGTCTGGTTCTGGCGTTCGGTCGGGCACTCGCAGAACATTTTTTTCAGCGAGAGCTTCGTCGACGAGCTGGCCCATGCGGCGGGCAAGGACCCGTTCGAGTTCCGCCGCACGCTGCTCGGCAAGCAGCCGCGCTATAAGGGTGCGCTCGAGCTTGCCGCGGCCAAGGCCGGCTGGGGCACGCCGCTGCCCGCGGGCGTGCAACGCGGCATCGCGGTGGCGCAGTCCTTCGGCAGCTACGTGGCCGAGGTGGTGGAAGCATCGGTCGCGGACGACGGGCGGGTGAAGGTGCACCGGGTCGTGGCGGCCGTCGACTGCGGCATGACGGTCAACCCCGGGATCATCCGGCGCCAGATCGAAAGCGCGATCGTGTACGGCCTGTCCGCCGCACTCTATGGCCGCATCACGTTCAAGGACGGCAAGGTCGAGCAGGGCAATTTCGACAGCTACCCGGTGCTGCGCATGAACGAGATGCCGGCGGTCGAAGTGCACATCGTGCCGAGCAGCGAAAAGCCCGGCGGCATCGGCGAACCCGGCCTGCCGCCGCTCGCGCCGGCGCTCACCGGCGCGATCTTCGCCCTGACCGGAAAGCGCGTCCGCCGCCTGCCGATCGACCCCGGTATGCTGGAGAAGACCTGATAGCGTATAATCCCCCCAAGGTTTCTGTTGCGCGTGTTCCGGTTAGCGTCTCAGTGGTTTCCCGGCCCGTCCTGGGCTGCGAATCAAAAAAACCTGAAACCAGATCTGCCTGAGCCGGTTCCTTGCAGGCCGATCATCAGGAGATCGTTATTACTACGACATTCGAAGGCCTCGGCCTTTCCGCCGAGCTCGTGCGCGCAGTCGCCGACCAGGGCTACACCGAACCCACCCCCATCCAGCTGCAGGCCATCCCGGTCGTGCTCGCCGGCCGCGACTTGCTCGCCGCCGCGCAGACCGGTACCGGCAAGACCGCGGGCTTCACGCTGCCGATGCTGCAAAGGCTCGGCGCGAGCGGGGGCAATCAGCGTGCCGTCAGAGCGCTCATTCTCGTGCCGACGCGCGAGCTCGCGGCCCAGGTGCGGGAGAGCGTGCGCACCTACGGCGCGCACCAGCCCCTGCGCTCGAGCGTCATCTTCGGCGGGGTCGGCATAAACCCTCAGATCGCCGAGCTGCGCCGCGGCGTGGACATCGTCGTCGCCACCCCGGGCCGGCTGCTCGACCACGTGCAGCAAAAGACCATCGACCTTAGCAAGATCGAGATCCTGGTACTCGATGAAGCCGACCGCATGCTCGACATGGGCTTCATTCCCGACATCCGGCGCATCCTCGCGCTGCTGCCCAAACAGCGCCAGAACCTGCTCTTCTCGGCCACCTTCCCGGACGAGATCCGCAAGCTCGCGGCCGGCTTCATGCACGATCCGGCCACGGTCGAGGTCGCGCGCCGCAACACCCCGGCCGAGCTGGTGGCGCAGGTCGCGCACCCGGTCGACGCGGCGCGCAAGCGCGAGCTGCTCGCGCATCTGGTGAAGTCGAACGACTGGCGCCAGGTGCTGGTGTTCACCCGCACCAAGCACGGCGCGAACCGCCTGGCCGAGCAACTCGAGCGCGACGGCATCGAAGCCGACGCGATCCACGGCAACAAGAGCCAGAACGCGCGCACCCGCGCGCTCAAGCGCTTCAAGGACAACGAGCTGCGCGTGCTGGTGGCGACCGACATCGCCGCGCGCGGGCTGGACATCGAATTTCTGCCGCACGTGGTGAACTACGACCTGCCGCACGTGGCCGAGGACTATGTGCACCGCATCGGCCGCACCGGCCGCGCCGGCAGCACGGGCGAGGCGGTGTCGCTGGTCGGACACGAGGAAAGGCCGCTGCTGGCCGCGATCGAGAGGCTGATGAACCGCGAGGTCGAGAAGCGCGTCGTTCCGGGCTTCGAGCCCGGGACGGCGCCGAGCCGCCCGCGCGAGCCCGAACACCGCCCGCGCCATGGCCAGCCGCGCAGGGAGCCCTCGCAGCGCGATCAGCCGCGCTCGCAGC
>JBOIFB010000298.1:0-3342 GCA_050741415.1 Burkholderiales bacterium
AGATGACCCGCGAGATGGGCAAGGTGCTGAAAGAGACGCGCGGCGCCGCCGCCGCCGCCGACCGCGCGCACAGGGTGCTGATCAACGCGACCGGCGTCACGCAGTCGGTGCTGAGAGCAGGCCACCGCTACGTGTTCCAGGTGGCCGCGCCGTACGCAGCCTACGGCGCCGGGGCGCTTGCGATTGCGCGCCAGGCGGGGTACCGCCGGCTGTTCATCCTGGCGCGCGACGATCCCGCATCGCGCGAAATGGCCACGAACGCGGCCGCAGAAGGCGCCCGACAGGGCATGAGCACCGTTGCCCTGGGCGCCCACGTATACGCACCGGGACTGAGCGACTTCGATCCTCTGGTCGCGACGGCCAAGGCGGCGGGCGCCGAGGCCTGGATCGCGTTCGGCGAGGTGACCGACGCGGCCGAGATGGTGAAGACCTTCAAGCGCCTGGGCTACGCTCCGCCGCTGTTCTTCGCGCAAGGGGCGGCCGATCCACGCTTCATTTCCGCAGTCGGCCAAGACGCCGAGCGGGTAATCGGCCTGAGCGCGTACGAACCCTTCTTTGCGACCGCGGGCAACGCCGAATTCGTCAAGGCGTTCGAGGCTAGATGGTCTTCGCCCCCCGGCTTGGCCGCGGCCGAAGGGTACGCCGCGGGCACAGTGCTGCAGGAGGCGGTCAGGCGCGCGGGCAGCCTCGACCAGGAGCGTCTGCGCGAAACGCTTGCCACACTGACGACCGATACCGTGCTCGGCGGGTATAAGCTCGACACGGCAAGCGGCGAGCAGCTCGGCGCGCAACCCGCGCTGCTGCAGATCCTCAATGGGCGGCGGGAAGTCGTGTGGCCCGATGCGCTCGCGACCGCCATGTGGCAGCTGCCCTACCGGGGCTGGCAGAAGCGCGAAATTCTGCAGAAATAGGATATCAGATGCCTCTTTACCGCTCATTACTCTTTGCGCCTGGAAATCATCCGCGCCGCGTCGAAAAGGCCTTTACGGTCGGCGCCGACGCGGTGATCCTCGATCTGGAGGACGCCGTGGCCATCGCGGAAAAGCCCGCGGCCCGCGCGGCGGTCGCCGCCGTGCTCGCGCAGCCGCGCCGCTGCCGCGGCTACGCGCGCGTCAACGCAGCTTCGACGGCGTTTTGCTATGCGGACCTGGTTGCCGTTGTCGCCCAGGGCATCGCGGGCGTGGTGCTGCCGAAGATTGAAAGTGCAGCGGACCTGCACGCAATCGACTGGCTGATCGCCAACCTCGAGCGCGAGCGCGGCCTTGCAGTCGGGTCGCTCGAGCTCATACCGATCATCGAGACTGCGGTCGGGATGCAGCGCATCGACCGCGTGGTTCAGGCGCGCGGCCTGCGGCCCTATGAAGGACGCTGGCGCGTCAGACGGCTGGCCTTCGGTGCTGCCGACTACGCGGCAGAGGTCGGCCTTGCGCCCGGGTTGGACGAGATCGAGCTGGCTGACGCGCGCGCGCGAGTGGTGCTGGCCTCGCGCGCCGCGGGGCTCGAGGGACCGTTGGACAGCCCCTGGTTCCACTTGCGCGAGACCGAGGCGTTCTCGCGTTCGCTGGAGCGCAGCCGGCGCGCCGGTTTCCAGGGCAGGCTATGCATTCACCCGGATCAGGTGCAGGTGGTGAACGCGGCCTATGCGCCGAGCAAGGAGGAGGTCGAACGCGCCGAGCGCATTGTCGCCGCCTTCGACGCCGCGGAAGCGAGCGGCGCGGCCGCGATCCAGATCGACGGTCAGATGATCGACTATCCGGTCGCATACCGCGCACGCGCGCTGCTCGAAGCCGCGCGCGCGATCGACGCGCAGCGCAACTGAATCCGATTTGAGCGCCGCCCCCCAGTCGCTGCGGCCGATCGCGCTGCCGCTCGCGGCGACCCTCGCCGTGCAAACGCTGGTCGCACTGGCAGTGTACTGCGCGCCGGTAATGGCGCCGGTGGCGGCCCCGGCGCTCGGAGTCCCTCCGTCGACGATCGGCTATTTCGTCGCCTTGGTCTACGCCGGCAGCATGCTTGGCAGCGTAACCTCAGGCGGCTGGGTAGCTCGCTTCGGGCCGATCCGCGTCAGCCAGATCGGGCTGTTGCTCAGCCTAGTCGGGTTGGCATTGGGCGCTTCGGCATGGCTGCCGCTGGTGGCGCTTGGCGCCGTGGTGATCGGACTCGGCTATGGCCCGGCGACGCCCGCGAGCTCTTACATCCTGGCGCGTGCCTCGCCGCCCGGTCTGGTGGCATTGACCTTTTCCATCAAACAGACCGGAGTTCCCCTGGGCGGGGCGATCGCCGGCGTGCTGGTGCCGGTGCTGATCCATGCGCTTGGCTGGCGCGAGAGCGCGCTCGCGATCGGGCTGGCCTGCCTCGTCCTTGCCTTTGCGGTCGAGCCGGTGAGGGCGCGCTACGACCGTGGACTGAACCGCAAGGCGCCCATTTCCCTTCGCTCGGCGTTCGCGCCGGTTGCGCTGGTATTGCGCGAGCGGCGGCTGAAGGAAATGGCGCTGACTTCGTTCGTCTACGGCGGAGTTCAGATCACGCTGGTCAGCTACCTGGTGACGTTTCTGACCGATGCATTCGCGCTGCGGCTGGTGCTGGCGGGGTTGGTGATGGCAGTGTCGCAGGTCGCGAGCGTGATCGGCCGCGTTCTTTGGGGGGTCGTCGCCGACCGTGCGCTGTCGCGGCGCAGGATGCTCGGGCTGCTGGGGATTGGAATGGGAATTTCCGCCATCACAACCCTGGCGGCGGGGCCGCAATGGCCCCTCTGGTTGCTGTTCACTTACGCCGCGGTGTTCGGCGCGACGGCGGTAGGCTGGAACGGCGTCTACCTCGCCGAAGTGGCGCACCTCGCGCCGCAAGGGCAAACCAGTCAGGCAACCGGCGGATGTCTGTTCTTCACGTTTCTGGGTGTGGTGATCACGCCGCTGCTGTTCAACGTCGTGCTGTCGCTCGACGGCAGCTACGCCGTGGCCTACGCGATCTTCGGCCTGCCGTCGCTGGCGATCGGCGCGCGCCTGCTGCTCGCACGCGCAAGCGAGAATCCGGCGCCATGAAACCGGTCATCCTTGTTCATGGCTTGTGGATGCCCAGGCTCGTCATGTCGCCCATGGCCGGGCGGCTGTCGCGCGCCGGATACCGCTGCCATCTGTTCGACTATGCCGGACGCGAGCGGCCGCTGGCCGCGAACGCAGAGCGGCTGGCGCAGTTTGCGCGCAGCGTGGGCCCGGCGCATTTCGTCGGACACAGCCTGGGCGGCCTGGTCGTGCTCGAAGCGCTCAACGCGAATCCCCCGCTCGCGGTCGAGCGCGTGGCGCTGCTCGGCACGCCGGCCCGCGGCTGCCTCGTGGCGCGTCG
>JBOIFB010000299.1:0-3338 GCA_050741415.1 Burkholderiales bacterium
GAAGAACCCTGCACCGCGCCATTACTGGGACTGGCAGCGGCGCAGGGCGAGCTACAGTTACCAGAAGTTCGGCGGCACCCCACCGCAGAACCTGCTGTACGGAATCGAAGCGGCGCTGGCGCTGCTCGATCGCGAAGGGCTCGACGCGGTATTCGACCGCCACGCCCTGCTTGCGCGCGCGGTGCAGACAGCGGTCGAGTGCTGGGCGCGCGAGGGTGCGGTCTTCCTGCATTGCCGGGTCCCGGCGGCGCGCTCGGTGTCGGTGACCACGATCGAAGTCCGCGACGGCGTCGACGTTGAGGCGCTGCGCACGGTCGCGCGCGAGCGCTTCCAGGTGGCGTTCGCGGGCGCCCTCGGGCCGCTGCAGGGCCGGGGTTTTCGCATTGGGCATCTGGGCGACGTCAACTCGGCGATGATCCTCGGATGCCTCGGCGGCGTGGAAGCCGCGATGCGGGTGCAAGGCATCCCGGTCGGCCGTGACGGGGTGACGCGCGCAATCGAGTGCTTGGCGTCGGGCTGACTAGACCATCAAGTCCGCGAGCGACTTCATGTCGCCGACGCGGATGTCGGGCTGATACGGAGTAGCGCCGAAGGGCCGCTTGCGGCGGTCGATGAATGCGCTGTGCATTCCGGCGGCCTTTGCGCCGATGCAGTCGAAGGCGTGGTTGGCGACGAACAGCACCTCGTCCATGCGCACGTTCATGATCTCGGCCGACTTGGTGTAGGTCGCCACGTGGGGCTTGAAGGAATTCGCCGCCGCCACCGAAATCACTTCGTCGAACGGGATGCCGTGATGCTTGCTGGCGGCCTCGAGCATGTCCGGATCGCCGTTGGAGAGCACGGCGATCTTGTATCTTGTCTTGAGCCTCGCGAGCGCGTCCGGTACGTCCGGAAAGCACTTCAGGCGCTCGATGCAGCCCACAAGGTATTTCACCTCCTCAGTCGTGTATTGGATGCCCGCCCGGTCCATGGTGTACGCCACCGCGGCGTGGCCGATCTCGCGGTACGAGGTGTGTGCCTTGTGCAGCAGCGCGTCGATCATGGAATTCTCGAAGTGCGTGCGGCGCCACCAAGTGACGAAGGAGCCCGGATTTCTCATCCAGCCCTTCTGTTTGAGGAACGGGGCGGCGATCTCGGTCAACCCCGCCTGCATGTCGACCACGGTCCCGTACTGGTCGAACATCACCACCTTGATCTTTTCCTTGAGCCGCTCCGCGCTTGTCATCACGATCCCCTAGCGCGCGGAAACTACGGCCGGATACTCGGGCCGGATATCGAAACGCAGCAGTCCGTGCGCGGCGCGCAGCGCCCGCTCGGCTTCGGCCGGGCCTGGCGCGCGCGAAAAGATGAAGCCGAGGTAACTCGCACCATCCGGCGGCGGAGCGACGATCTGTCCCTGCTCTGCGGTGATGCTCAGCGCGCTGATGCCCGGCAGCGACTGCGCTTCTGTTACGCCTTCGCTGCCGCGGTAGATGCCGCGCCGCGGCGTCGGGACCATCATGACGCCCGCGGCGCTACCGTCTCCGGCGATGGCGAGCGGCTGGCCGAGCGCCTGGCGCAGGATCAGCTCCTCGAGGCTCATGCCGAGCACATGGCGCAGCGCCCGGGCGCACAGTCCTCCAATCGAGCGCGCGGCGACCTCCAGGATCCAGATGCCGTGCTGGTTGAGGCGTACTTCAGCGTGAATAGGGCCGTGGCGCAGTCCTGCCTCTCGGCAGATGCGTGCCAATGCGTCGCGGATGCTGCTCTGGGTTTCTGCCGGCAGACGCGAGGGCGTGACGTAGAGCGTTTCCTCGAAGTAGGGTCCGTCGAGCGGATCGGGCTTGTCGAACAGGGCGAGCGTCGTGAGCGCTCCGTGCTCCAGAATGCCCTCCAGCGCGTACTCCCGCCCCGGAATGAATCGTTCGATCACCACGCCCAGCTTCTGTGCGTCGCGGTCGGCGCGCGCCTGGATGGCGCGCACCCAGCCTACCGCGCGCACCAGCGCCTCGGCGTGGTCGGCGCGGATGACGCCGCGGCTCCCGGAGAGCCGCCGCGCCTTCACCACGACCGGAAACTCGAGCCCGGGCAGCAGGCCGCGGGCATCGGACTCACTCGGCAGATGAAAAAAATCCGGGCACGGAAACCCGAGGCGCTGCAGCAGCCGGCGAAATTCCAGCTTGTCGCGCACGCTGGCCACTGCTTGCGCGGGATTGCCCGGCAGTCCCAGCCGCTCTGCAAGCAGCGCCGCCAGCTCGACGCCCGAATCGTCCACCGCGAGCACGGCATCCGGCGGTCGGTCGATTGCGCGCAGCGCGACCGCCGCGGCCTGTTGCGGCCGATCGAAGTGCAGCGCCATGATCGGCGCGAAACCCCAGGACGGCGCAAGTCGATGGCAATAGTTGGCCGCGGCTACGACCTCTACGCCGAGTTTGTGCGCCGCGGCCAGAAAATCCGCGTTGCGGTAACTCGTGGTGGGCAGCAAGAGCAGCACGCGCTTCATTTCGGCGCCTGTCTCAGAACGAGTTCAGCTGCTGCTCGGTCGGCTCGGCGCAGCAGTACCACGGCTCCGACAGGCGGGGGATCGGATCGCCGAGGTTGGGCGGGAGCGCAGGCGCGCCGAGCCCCGCAGCGCAATGCGCCGCGCGCCACACGGCGGCAAAGACTTCGCGTCGCGCAAGCTTGTCCTGCTCAGCGCGGGCCACGAGGGCCTGCACTTCGCGCTGCAGACGGTCCACGCGCTGGTCCGGATGACGCCAGGGATAGCCCAGCAGCCCGGAATCGAACGGCAAGAGTTTTTCGCGAAAGCCGGGCAGCTCGAGCAGCCGCGAGCCCTGTGGCACCAGCAGGCGGATGAAGAGCTGCACTGGCGGCACGCTTTCAACCAGACGCAATGCGACCAGCCGCTCGAGCAATTCCAGGTAGCCCTGCGGCGTGGTCCAGGGCGTAAACGCGACGAAAGTCGGCGCGAGCGCGATTCCGGCTTCCCGAGTAAGCGCGACAGCGCGGTCGAAATCCCGGCTGCTGTGGTCCTTGTCCAGAAGGCGCAGAACTTCGTCGTCGACCGCTTCCACCGCGGAGGTGATGAACAGACACCCGCTCGAGCGCAATTCGGGCAGCAAGCCGGCGTGCTCGATCAGGTGCTGGATCTTGATCGTGGCGTCGAAGCTGATTTGCGGGAACGCCTGGTGCAGGGCGCGGGCCAGCTTGAGGCCGTGGGTGGGCCCATTCAGGAAGTCCGGGTCACCGAACGATATGTGGTTTGCGCCGTGCTCAACCTGCTGCCGGATGTCCTGCAGCACCACGTCCGGCGCAACGACGCGGAACTTCCCCGCGTACACCGGCACTATCGGGCAGTG
>JBOIFB010000300.1:0-3311 GCA_050741415.1 Burkholderiales bacterium
CGACTACGCCGACTCGCCGCTCAACCTGGAGCTGGGCGAGCCGCTGGACGCGCCGCTCGCCGCGCCCGGCTGCGCCGCGCCCGACGGACGCATCGGCCAAGGCTATTTCGTCGACCGGCTGCAAGGGCAATTCAGCGCGGCCTGGTTCGGCGGCGATGCGCCCGCGCCGCGCGGCGCGCAGGCCATCGCCGTCCCGCGCGCCGGCAACGAGGCGCTGTGCGCGCGCTACGGCGTGCCGCCCGAGGGGGCGACCTACGTCTTTCGGCCCGACGGGCACGTGCTCGCGCGCTGCCGCGGGATCGACCCGGCGTTCGCCCAGGCGGCGATCGACGGCGTGCTCGCCTACCGCGAGGGCACGCCGCGCGGCGCGCCCCAGGCGGCGCGCGCGCGCGGCATGCTCTCGCCGCTCGAGGCCGACCGGCTCTACGACGCGCTCGGCGCGCTGCTCGACCGCACGCCCGCCGAGGGCCGCGAGCGCGCGCTGGCGCGGCTCGCGGTGCTGCTCGCCGGGCAGCTGGGCGACTACGCGCGGGTCATCGAGCTGATCGAAGCCGCGGCCGGTTCCGATAGAATGCGCGTTCCATCTGGGAGGAGGGAAGCACAATGAACCGAACCACCAAGATCGCGCTCGCCGCGGCCGCGGCATTTGCCCTGGCGCAGCCGGCAGCGGCGCAGACCACGCTCACCATGTCGTCCTGGGTGCCGCCGAGCCACCCGCTGACCAGCGTATTCCTGGTCGGCTGGGCGAAGCAAGCCGAAAAAGTGACCGGCGGCCGGGTCAAGTTCCAGATGCTGCCCAAGGCGCCGGTTGCGCCTCCCGGAACCTTCGACGCGGTGCACGACGACCTGGTCGACCTGTCCTACGTCACCGCGAGCTACACCCCGGCGCGCTTCCTGCTGACCAAGATGGGCGAGCTGCCCGGCGGCGGCCCGACCGCGACCATCAACTCGATCGCCTATTCGCGCGTGCACTACAAGTTCTTCGCCCCGGCGGACGAGTACAAGGGCGTGCACCTGCTGGGCGTGTTCACGCACGGGCCGGGACAGATTTTCAACAGCAAGCGCGAGGTCGCGAGCCTCGCCGACCTGAAGGGGCTCAAGATCCGCACCGGCGGCGGGATCGCGGCCGATATGGGCAAATTGATGGGCGCGACGCTGATCTTCAAGCCCGCGCCGCTCGCCTACGAGCTGCTCAAGGAAGGCGTCGCCGACGGGGTGTTCTTCCCGCTCGAGTCGCCGGCCTCGTTCCACCTCGAGAAGCTGATCCACTACGCGACCCTGTTTCACGGCGGCTTCTACAGCTCGACCTTCGGCTTCTTCATGAACCCGGGCAAGTGGGACGCGCTGCCTCAGCAGGACAAGGATGCGCTGAACACGATCTCGGGCGAGTACGTCGCGCGCTTCGCCGGCCACATGTGGGATGCGGCCGACAAGGTCGGTCTCGCGGCGATCAAGCAGGCGAACGTCAAGATCACTTACGCGAGCCCCGCGTTCGAAGCTGAAATGAAGGCGCTCGGAAAGACCGTGATCGACGACTGGTACAAGGACGCCGCCCGGCGCAACGTCGACGGTCCGAAGGCGTTCGCCGCCTACCACGCCGAGATCGACCAGCTCGAAGCGGCGGCGAAGAAGTAGGCATGGCGCGCCTCGCGCGCCAGGTCGAGGCCGCGCTCGGCATCATCGCGTCGGCGCTGCTGTTCGCGATGATGCTGCTGACTTTCGTCGACGTGGTGGGGCGCTACCTGTTCAACCAGTCGGTGGTCGGCGCGTTCGAGATCACCGAGATCATGATGGCGCTGCTGATCTTCGCCGGGCTGCCGCTGGTGGTGCGGCGCGAGGACCACGTGACCGTCGATCTGGTGGACCGCTTCGTCACGCCGCGGGCGCGGCGCGCATACAGGGTGGCGGTCGAGCTCGCCTCGGGCGCGCTGATGCTGGGCCTCGCTCACCTGATGTGGCGCAAGGCCGGGCGATCCGCCGCCTACGGCGACACGACCACGGTGCTGCTGATCAAGTACGCGCCGTTCGTGTACGCGATCGTCGCGTTCCTGGTCATGGCGGGCATCATCCACTTCTACAACGCATTCGCGCGCCAGCCGCCCCGTGAGTGACGCGCTGATCGCCTTCGCGGCGATGCTCGCGCTGACCTTCCTGCGCGTGCCGATCGCTTTCGCCATGGGCACGGTCGGGATCGGCGGCATCGCGCTCATGAAGGGCTTCGCGCCGGCGATGGCGATGGCGACCCAGGTGACCTACGAGACCGGGTTCTCCTACCTGTTCTCGGTGGTGCCGCTGTTCATCCTGATGGGCACCTTCGTGACGCGCGCCGGCATGGCCGAGGAGCTGTACGCCACCTGCTACGCCTTCATCGGCCACCTGCGCGGCGGGCTCGCGATGGCGACCATCGCCGCCTGCGGCGGATTCGGCGCGATCTGCGGCTCGAGCCTCGCCACCGCAGCGACCATGTCGCAAGTGGCGATGCCGCAGATGCGCAGGTTCGGCTACTCGAACGCGCTGGGCGCCGGCTGCATCGCGGCCGGCGGCACGCTCGGCATCCTGATCCCGCCCTCGACCGTGCTGGTGCTGTACGGCATCATCACCAGCACCAGCATCGGCAAGCTGTTCGCCGCCGGCGTGCTGCCCGGCCTGGTCGGCATCCTGTTCTACGCCATGGCGGTGCAGTGGACCACCTGGCGCGACCCCAAGGCCGGCCCGCCGGGCGAGCGGCTGAGCTGGAAGGCGCGTTTCGCCACCCTGCGCGGCGTGGGCGCCTTCGTCCTCCTGGCGGCGGTGCTCGCCGCGCTCGCCAGACTGCGCGCGATCCAGGCCGACGACGCGCTGGTGCTGGGCGCCTTCGGCACCATGGCGCTCGCCTTCGTCTACCGCGGCGTGATCAGCGTGATCGCGCTGTTCGCGCTCGTGATGGGCGGCATCTACGGCGGCATCTTCACCCCGACCGAGGCGGCCGGCGTGGGCGCCACGGGGGCGTTCGCCTTCGCCCTGGCACGGCGCAAGCTGAGCCTGAAGTCGCTGCTCCGCGTGCTGACCGAGGCCGCGCGCACCACCTCGATGCTGTTCGTGATCCTGATCGGGGCGATGATGTTCGCCAATTTCATCAACTACACCAGCATGCCGGGCGACCTGCGCGACTTCGTCAACCGCTTCGCGCTCAGCCCGGTGACGGTCATCGCGGCGATCTGCCTGGTCTACATCGTGCTCGGCTGCGTGCTGGAGAGCATCTCGATGATCCTGCTCACCGTGCCGGTGTTCTACCCGCTGGTGCAGCACCTGGGCTACGACCTGGTCTGGTT
>JBOIFB010000301.1:0-3293 GCA_050741415.1 Burkholderiales bacterium
AGAAGCGCTGGCTCTCGCAGCCCAACGGCGCGCTGGGCTTCGTCGACATGGTGATCGCGGCCGGCGACGTCGCCGAAGCGGCCGAACGGTTCTCGCGGTTTCTCGGCCGCCCGGCGGTGGCGGCCTTGTCCGGCCGGACGATCCAGCTCGACCGCGGCCAGGTGCAGATCATGAGCGCGGCCGCGTTCCGGGCGACCTTTCCAGAGGTCACGGTGCCGCGCCTGCCGTTCATCGGCGCCTACGCCATCAAGGTGCAGTCGCTCGGCGCGATGGAGGCGGCGCTGCGCAACGCTGGAATGCCGAGCCGCCGTGTCGGCGCGGCGCTGGTGGCGCATTTCCCCGCCGAGCTCGGCGTCGGCGCCTGGGTGTTCGCTGAAAATCCAAGCCAGCTGCCCTGGCGGACCTGACGGCGGCCGGCTAAGGAAGCGGACATGAACGCGCAGACGCCCGCTTGGCCCGACCAGATTTTCGACGCGCTCAAGCGCGCCGACATCAAGCAGGTCTGCTACGTGCCCGACGCCGGCCACTCGCGGCTGATCGCGCGCTGCAAGGCCGACCCCGGCATTCGCGACATCGCGCTCACCACCGAGGAGGAGGGCGTGGCGCTCGCCGCCGGCGCCTGGCTCGGCGGCCAGCGTTCGGCGCTGCTGATGCAGTCGAGCGGCGTCGGCAATTGCGTCAACATGCTCTCGCTGATCCGCGCCTGCCGCTTTCCGATGCTGATGCTGGTGACGATGCGCGGCGAGTGGGAGGAGTTCAATCCGTGGCAGGTGCCGATGGGCTCGATCGTCGAGCCGGCGCTCAAGCTCTGCGATACCGATGTCGCCAGGGTCGAGACGCCCGAGGCGGTGGTGCCGGCGGTGCAGAACGCCATCCAGATCGCGTTCGGCGGCGACCGCGCCGCCGCGGTCCTGCTTTCGCAGAAGCTGATCGGCCGCAAGGTGTGGGTGAAATGAAGTTCGAGCGCCGCGCCGCCATGGCCACGCTGCTGGCCGACCGGCCGAAGAACCTGTTCGTCGTGCCCGGGCTGGGCTCGTGCACCTGGGACGCCTTCGCCGCCGGCGACGACGACCGCAACTTCTATCTCTGGGGTGGCATGGGCGGCACGGCGATGATCGGGCTCGGTCTTGCGCTGGCGCAGCCCGGGCTTCGCGTCGCGGTCATCACCGGCGACGGCGAGATGCTGATGGGGCTCGGCAGCCTCGCCACCATCGGCGTGCAGAAGCCGGCGAACCTTGCGATCGTCATCTTCGACAACGGGCTCTATGGCGAGACCGGCGGGCAGGCGAGCCACACCCAGGGCGGCGTCGATCTCTGTGACGTGGCGCGCGGCTGCGGCATCGAGCGCGTGCTCGAGATCGGTGACGAAACGCAACTGCGCGAACTGGCCGGCCTGCTGGCGACCTCCGACCGCACGCTGTTCGCGCGCGTGCCGATCCTGCCCGATGAGCCGCCGCGTGCGTTGCCGGAAAAGGACGGCGTCATCATCAAGGACCGGGTGCGCCGCGCGGTGGAGAAGGTCGGGACCTGACCTCCGCCGCGCTCAGGCGACGGAAGAGGTCGGTGCGACGACATGCATCAGTGCGTAGGCCCGCAGCCGGATCGGATCGCGTTCGCCATCCGCCGCCAGTTTGCAGATGCGTTGCGCCAGGATGGATCTGCTCGTGGTAGCCTGCTGCTCCGCCGACAGATGGTCCCAGGCTCCTTCGAGCGCGGCGGTCAGCAATGCGATGGTTTCGGGATCGAATGAACCGCCTTCGGCCGGTTTCATGATTCTGTCCCCCCGGACCCGCCAGGCGGGTTCCGATTACCCCTGATCCAATGCTGCAATTCGACTTGTTGCGCTGTCTGCCCGTTAGATGGGGTAATCGGCCGGCGTTCTTGTTGATAGCTGAAGATTTTGGGTGCTGCGCTTCAGGCTGATGGTGAAACGAGGTCCGTGTGTACGGCCTCAAGCATCAGAAGGAGAAGCGCAGCATGGAGCATTTTGCCGGACTGGACGTATCGGTCAAGGAGACCAGCGTCTGCATCGTGGATGACACGGGCAGGATCGTTCGTGAAGCAAGAGTTTCGAGCGAACCTGACGCTCTGCTGGCGGTGCTGATCGACCCGTCCTACCACTTCAAGCGGATCGGGCTGGAAGCTGGACCGTTGTCGCAATGGCTGTTCAGCGTTCTGGCCGAAGCGAGCTTGCCGGTGATCTGCGTCGAGACGCGGCACATGCGGGCTGCGTTGAAGGCGCAGATCAACAAGACCGACCGTAACGATGCGCGCGGCATCGCCCAGATGATGCGGGCGGGACTTTATCGCCCGGTGCATGTGAAGACGCTGCGCAGTCAGAAACTGCGGATGCTGCTGACCCATCGCAAGCTGCTGCAGTCGAAGGCCATCGCCATCGAGAACGACTTGCGTGCCACCTTGCGCAACTTCGGTCTCAAGGTGGGCGTGGTGGGAACGGTAAAGTTCGAGGCGCGCATCAAAGAGCTTGTCGAGAACTTCCCCGACTTGAGCGAGTTGGTCGAACCGCTGCTCATTGTCCGGCGGACGCTTCGCGAACAGATCGGCGTCCTGCACCGACGGCTGCTGGCCGTGGTCCGGAACGATGACGTATGCCGGCGTCTGATGACGGTTCCGGGTGTCGGCCCGGTGGTGGCGCTGACCTATCGCGCCACCGTCGATGTGCCCGCTCGCTTTCGGAACTCCAAGGCCGTCGGGGCGGTGTTTGGACTGACGCCCTCCAAGTACCAATCCGGGGAGATCGATCGAACCGGCGGCATATCCCGGTGTGGCGACGAGATGATGCGGGCGATGCTCTACGAAGCGGCCCACATCATGCTGGTGCGCTCGACAAAATGGTCATGGCTCAAAGCCTGGGCGATGACGATCGCCAGGCGGCGCGGGCTGAAGAAGGCGGTCGTGGCCTTGGCGCGACGGCTGGCCGTGATCATGCACCGCATCTGGGTTGATGGCACCGAGTTCCGCTGGACCCGAGAACAAGCCGCAGCAGCATGAGAGTCGTTCAACCCCGATAGGAGAAAACTCGAGCTCCACCGAATGGTGGAATGATGTCCCTCGCGGGACGATGGATGAGGTGAGTTCGAATGTCCGCTTGGACCTGCCGTCAGCCTGATGGCAAGGCCGACCCTTAGATCGTTCCGCCTCGTCCTCGAATCCCATGATGGAAGGGCCCTGGTGCCGATTCCGGAGAGAAGCACGAGCCCGCGGGCGACATCGACACTGCAGCGGTGGATAGTCTGAAAGCGCTTGACCCCAACCGGCCGATTAGAGAAGCG
>JBOIFB010000302.1:0-3293 GCA_050741415.1 Burkholderiales bacterium
TTCTTCACCAGCGCGGCCGCCCGGCGGCTGCCGTTCTTCGCCGCCTCGCTGAACCAGGTGTAGGCCTCGACCTCGTCCTTCTTCACGCCGCGGCCCTCGGCGTACGCCAGACCGAGCGCGTACTGCGCCCGGGCATAGCCCTGCAGCGCGCTGCGCCGCAGCCAGACGACCGAAGCCTCGTCGCTCTGCTTCACGCCGTACAGGCCGCGCGCGTAGATCGCCGCGAGCAGGTATTCGGCGTCTCTCTGGTCCTGGTCGGCCGATTTGCGCAGCCATGCCACGGCCTGCTTGTCGTCCTGCGTTACGCCCATGCCGTTGCCGGTGAGCAGCGCCAGGCGGTACTGGGCGTCGCGGTCGCCCGCTTGGGCTGCGCTCCGGATCAGGCGCGCCCCCTCGGCGACGTCCTTGCCGATGCCGCGGCCCTCGAGGTAGAGCATTCCGAGCAGGTATTCGCCGCGCGGCTCCTTCTGCGCGGCGGCCTTCTCGATCCACTGCCTGCCCTGCGGGATATCCTGCGCGGTGCCGTTGCCTTCGATCAGCATCTCGCCCAGGTTCGCCTGCGAGCGCGCGTATCCCCTTTCGGCCGCCTTGCGGTACCACTCGAGCGCCTGTTTCGGGTCTTTCAGCTTGCCCGGCGCACGCTCGTAGATGACGGCCAGGTCGTGCATCGAAAGCAGGTCGCCCTGCTCGGCCGCCTTGCGGAACCACTCCATCGCCTGCTCGTCGTTGCGCGCCACGCCGCGCCCCGAGCTGTACAGGGCGCCCATGTAACGCTGCGCCACCGGCTTGCCCGCCTGGGCGTATTTCTCGAGCGTCTCCCCCGCCTGCACGTTGCCCTTCGCCGCCTGCGTCGCGAGCGAGTCGGCGTCGTGCTCGGTGAGGGTGGTGGCGCACGCGGCCAGGCTGCACAGGGCGGCGCACCACAGCAGGTTCAGGCGCATGGCCGGATTGTAGCGGCTGGCGGGTAGAATTGCCGCGCCCGATCATGAAAGTCAGCGGATTCACTTTCCTGCGCAACGGCAGCCTGCTGGGCTACCCCTACGTCGAGAGCATCCGCTCGGCGCTGCCGCTGTGCGACGAATTCGTGGTCGCGGTAGGCGAAGGCGAGGATGACACGCTCGAGCGCCTGCGCGCGATGAACGAGCCCAGGCTGCGCCTGATCGAGACCCGCTGGAACGAGCGCATGCAGGACCGGGGCTACGTCTACGCGCAGCAGAAGATGATCGCGCAGTTCAACTGCGGCGGCGACTGGGCGTTCTACCTCGAAGGCGACGAGGTGCTGCACGAGCGCGACCTCGAGGCGGTGCGCGGCGCCATGCAGCGCCATCTCGACGACCGCCGGGTCGAAGCGCTGGTGTTCGACTACCACCACTTCTACGGCAGCCCGGAGTGGGTCGCCGTGGGGCCCGGCTGGTACCGGCGCGCGCCGCGCATCCTGCGCAACACCATCAGGAGCTACTCCCCGGACGGCCTGTTCTTCGTCGTCATGGAGAAGAACAAGCGCGGCCGCTATCCGCGCGCCGCACTGGCCGGCGCGACGATCTATCACTACGGCCACGTGCGCAGCATCGCCGCGATGCGCGAGAAGAACGCGCGCGTGGGCAGGTACTGGAAGCACGACCACCCGCTGTTTCAGGGCTACGCGATCGACCCGAAAATGCTCGCACCGTTCAACGGCGAGCATCCCGCGGCGGTGCGCGACTGGCTGGCGACCCAGGCCGAGCGGCACTACGCCCCCGACCCCGCCTACCTGCCGACCCGGCGCGACCGTAAGCACCGCCGCATGATGGCGCTCGAGCGCTGGTTCGGCTGGGAGCTATCGAAGAAGCACTACAGTCTGGTGCGCTGACGCAAGACCGCGCTCACGATGCGTGCAAGGCTGCCTGCAGTGCTTCGAACACCTGTTGCGGCGTGATCTGCGCGAGGCAAGGTCTCGCCGAGCGGCAGTCCGGGGAGTTGCCGTCGCAACTGCACGCTCCACCTGTTAACGAATGATGCTTTTGTCCGATAGGTGCCCACTGATCCGCACGCGATGGGCCGAACAGCGAGATCGTCGGCACGCCCAGCCCCGCGGCGAAATGGAGCGGCCCGGTGTCGCCTGAGACGAACAGCGCGGCCCGCCGCAGCACGGCCAGGAATAACGGAAGCTCGGCGATGAGCGGCAGGATCTCCGCATCCGGCGCCAGGGTTTTGAATCTGGCCATCAGCGACCGTTCGCGCTCGCCCTTCGCCGTGGTGAAAAGCACGCGGTACCCCGCGGCGGAAGCCAGCCGGAGCAACTCCGCCCAGTGCACCAGAGGCCATTCCTTCTTTGGCTGGCTGGAGGCGATATGACAGATCACGGCTTCTCCATCCGGAAGAATTTTCGCGGACTCGTCGCCCAGGGCGACGTCCGCCCGAATTTCCGCTTCGAGCGATCGAGGGGCCGGCACGCGCCATCCGCCCAGGAGCCGCGCGAGCCGCAAGGACTCGTGCCCGAGGCTCGTTTCCGGCACGACGCGATCGGTATACAGAAACCGGCGACCAATGAAGCCGCCGCGCTCGGTCCAGCCGAGCCTCCGGCCCGCACCGATGAGAAAGCTTAAGATGGCGCCGCGGTCGTTGCCGGCGAAGTCCACCGACCGGTCGAAGCGCTCGCGGCGCAGAGCCCGCACGAGCGGCCAGGATTCGCGCAGATTCGCGCTCCCGCGCTGGCGCGGCATGGCCCAGACCTGCGTGAGCCAGGGAAGGTGCTCGAACAGCGGCGCAATCTCCGCCGGCACCAGCAGGTGAAGCTCAGCCTCGGGATAGGATCCGTGCAGCGCCCGCAGCGCGGGAGTCAGCAAAACGGCGTCGCCGAAATACTTGAATTGCAGTGCGAGGATCTTTTCGCGCCGGGAGGGCATGATTCAGAATCCTGGCATCAGAACCGGAACAATGTCGACATCGTCTGAACAAGTCGCCCTTACATTGAGCCGCTGGTTCGGCCTGATGTGCGTGTTCGGCATCGCCTGGTCAAACGCCTTCTTCCGCGTTGGCCTGGCCGGATTGCTCGTTTCTTCCCTGTTCAGCGGCGTCTACCGCGAACATGCCCGCGCCTGCCTGCGCCAGCCCCTGACCTGGCTGGCGCTGGGATTCTTCCTGATGGTGCTGGCAAGCGCCCTGATCGCCGGGCATCCCGCCGAAATGGCCTTCTACGACGTCGAGCATTACCGCAAATTGCTCCTCATCCCGGTCTTTGCCGTCGTGTTTCCGAGTGTGCGAGAACACCGCCAGCTGCTGATCGCCTACGGCCTGGGCACCTTGGTACTGAT
>JBOIFB010000303.1:0-3277 GCA_050741415.1 Burkholderiales bacterium
CCATCGGCGTGAGCGATGCGACCGCATCGCGCATGTTCGGCGGCAAGTACCTGCTCGATCCGGACTGCAAGGAGTGGGAGCTGGCGAGCCTTTTCGTCAGGCTGTTCCGCTCGCTCGACTCGATCGTGGGCTCGGACGAGAAAGCGCGGCAATGGCTGCGCAGCAGGAATCTCGCCCTCGGCGAGCGGCCGCTGGACCTGCTGCCGAAGGCCGAAGGCCTGGTCCGTGTCCTCCATTACCTGGACGCCGCGCGCGGTCGCATCTGAGGCCAGGCCCTGCGAGCGCGCGCTTTGGCGCGCGGTCGAGGCCCAGCACATCGCTTCGACCACCAGGCTGGTGGACGATCTCGGGCAGCAGGTGCTGCTCGAGGACATCCTCGAACAATCGAAACCGGCGCTGCCCGAAGAGGCCCGCGGGGTTCACTATCTGCTCTCGACACCCTTTCGCTATCCGCCGCTCGCGCGCGGTTCGCGCTTTCGCTCCGCGGCCGACCCGGGCGTGTTCTATGGCGCCCGCGAGCAGCGCACGGCGTGCGCGGAACTGGGCTACTGGCGCTGGCGCTTCCTCATCGACAGCCCCGGATTGACGGAGATCGGCCCGGTAGCGCAGACCGTGTTCCAGGTCAAGCTCGCGGCAACGGCCGTCGATCTGCGGCGCAAGCCGTTCGCCAGGGATGCGCGGCGCTGGACCGATCCGGACCGCTACGACGCCACACAGGAGCTTGCCCGGGCAGCGCGCGAAGCGCGGGTCGGATTGATCCTCTACCAGTCGGTGCGCGATCCCGGGGACGGCGAGTGCGGCGCGCTGTTGTCCCCGAGCGGGTTCGCGCGGCCGCGCCGGCCCGTCGCGGAGCAAACCTGGTTCCTCACCATCAACCGCAGCGCGTCCGCCTGGCAGCGCGACGGCGCGCGCTACGAGTTTTTCTGGGGCGGGAAGACCAGCCCCGGCGGCGATTGACGTGCGCGCCGGCCTGGCGCACCATGTAGACACGAGTAGATACTTGGGGCGAAACCGATGACCGGCAAGCGCGTGAAGATCGAGCTGAGCGTTTCGAAATGGGGCAACAGTCTCGCCGTGCGTTTGCCGGGGGAATCGGCCAGGGCGATCGGCGTGGTCGAGGGCGATACGCTGATCGCGGAGGTTTCGCCGGACGGGCGCCTGGTCCTCTCCCCGGAGGGCCGCGTCGTCGACAAGGGCGAGGCGCGCCGGCTTCGGCGCTTCCTCGAGCGCCAGAAAGAGACGGTGCCGGTGGTCGAGGACATGCGTCGCGCCGCTCGTTACTGATGGTTTACGTCGACACGAGCGCTCTGGTCCCGATCTTCATCAGGGAGCCGAAGAGCGAGCCGGTGCTGGGCTGGCTCGAGGCGTCGGGCGAACGCCTCGCGATCAGCGAATGGTCCCTGGTTGAATTCGCCTCGGCCGCAGCGATCAAGGTGCGCACCGGCCAAGCGGCGGCGGCGCTTGCGAAGCAGGCCGCGCTGCGCGTCGAGGAGTTCGCACGTAAGCATTGCGTTGTCGCGGTTCCCGGGCGCGAGGAGTTCCGCCGTGCCGCCGGGCTCGCGGGAGACCCCCACTCGAAGCTGCGGGCAGGCGACGCGCTTCACGTTGCCGTTGCTTTGAGCCTGGGCGTCCGGGCGATCCTGTGCTTCGATGACGCGATGTCGGAGGGCGCTAAGTCGCTCGGAATCGACGTTGTGACCGTGTGATTTCGCGCGCTTAAACGGCGGTGCGGCTAGCTGCCGTTCGCCGGCGCGTACTCGGGGATCCAGGCGCGCAGCCTGGCGCGGACCTCGTCCGGGGCCTGCCCGTCCGGCGCGGCGAGCCAGGCGAGCACCTCCTCGGCCAGCCGGCCGTTGTCCGGCGTACGCGCCTTGGCCACGCGCAGCTTGGGATGCGGCGTGGGCAGCGTTTGCTCGGCATCGGCGAGCAGCTCCTCGTACAGCTTCTCGCCCGGGCGCAGGCCCGTGTACTCGATCCTGATGTCGCCCTCGGCGAAGCCCGAGAGCCGGATCAGCTGCTTCGCCAGGTCGGCGATCTTCACCGGCTCGCCCATGTCGAGGACGAAGATCTCGCCGCCCCTGCCCATCAGCCCGGCCTGCAGCACGAGCTGCGCCGCCTCCGGGATCGACATGAAGTAGCGCTGGATCTCTGGGTGGGTCACGGTCACCGGCCCGCCGCGCGCGATCTGCGCGCGAAAGCGCGGGATCACGCTGCCGGTCGAGCCGAGCACGTTGCCGAAGCGCACGATCACGAGCTCGGTGCGGCTCGCCGCCTGCTCGGCCTGCAGCAGCATCTCGGCCAGGCGCTTGGAGGCCCCCATCACGTTGGTCGGGTTGACCGCCTTGTCGGTCGACACCAGCACGAATTTCTCCGTTCCCGCAGCCTGCGCCGCGCGCGCCAGCGTGACGGTCGACAGGACGTTGTTCGCCACCGCCTCGGCCGCGTTGCCGTCCTCCATCAGCGGCACGTGCTTGTAGGCCGCGGCATGAAACACCACCTGCGGCGCGTGGCGCGCGAACACCTCGCCCACCCGCGCCGGCGACTTCGCGTCGCCGATCAGCGCCGCGACCCGCAGCTCGGGGAAGCGGTCGCGGAACTCCTGCTCGATCGAATAGAGCGCGAACTCCGAGAGTTCGAACAGGATCAGCTCCTCGGGCGCGTAGCGCGCGATCTGGCGGCACAGCTCCGAGCCGATCGAACCGCCCGCGCCCGTCACCAGCACCCGCTTGCCGCCCAGCAGCCCGTGCAGGCCGGCATCGTCGAGCGTGACCGGATCGCGCCCGAGCAGGTCATCGAGCTCGATGTTGCGTAGCGCCGAAACGCTCACCTTGCCGGAGACGATGTCGGAGTAGGCGGGCACCGTCATCACCTGCAGCCCTGCCGCCGCGCACAGCTCCACCGCCCGGCGCCGCGCGGCGTGGGTCGCCGCAGGCATGGCGATGATCGCCTGCGTCACCTCAAAGCGTCCCGCAATCCGCCCCACGTCGCCCAGGACGCCGAGCACCTTCACGCCGGCGATCGCGCCGCCCTGCTTCGCCGCGTCGTCGTCGAGCAGCCCGACCACGCGCCAGCGTCCGCTGCCCGCCAGGTCCTTGAGCAAGGCAGCGGCGGCGGTGCCGGCCCCGAGCACCAGCACCGGCTCGGCCTCCGGGTGCGCGACCACGCCCAGGAGGCGCTTCTCCTTCCACGCCCGGTACGCCAGCCGGCTGCCGCTCATCGCGCCGACCAGAAGCAGCGGCGCGAGCAGATACACCGAGCGCGGCACGGGCGTGCCGGT
>JBOIFB010000304.1:0-3277 GCA_050741415.1 Burkholderiales bacterium
GAGCGTGGTTTCGCCGATCGAGAAACCGGCTTCGCGCTTGAGGAAGCCGAAGCCGCTCGCGATCCTGCGCTGTTCGAGGTTCTGCGCCGTGTTGTAGATCAGGAACCACGCCACCAGGCCGACCACCACCACCAGCAGGACCTGGTACAGGATCGCGCGGACGCGCAGGTCGTAGAGCGACCACGACCTGCGCGGCCGGGGGGCGGCGCCCACCTCGGCTCAGTTCAGCGAATCGGCGGCGCGTACATGATGCCGCCGTAGGTCCAGAGCCTGTTCAGCCCGCGCTCGAAGCCGAGCGGAGTGAGGTTGGTGTCGAAGGACTCGCCGTAGTTGCCGACCTGCTTGACGATGTTGTAGGCCCAGCGGTCGTCGAGCCCCATCATCTTGCCGATGTCGCCCGTCGCGCCGACGAAGCGCTGGATCGCCGGATTGGTGCTGCTCAGCTGCTGCTCGATATTCTTCGAGCTCAGGCCGAGCTCCTCGGCGTTGAGCATCGCGAACAGCGACCACTTGACGACGTCGAACCAGTTTTCGTCGCCGCGACGCACCACCGGCCCAAGCGGCTCCTTGGAGATTATTTCCGGCAGGATGACGTAATCGGCCGGGTTCGGTGCGCGCGAGCTGCGGGTCGAGACCAGGCCCGACACATCGGTGGTGAACACGTCGCAGCGGCCGGAGAAGAAGGCGTTGGTGACCTCCTCGAGCTTCTCGATCACGACCGGCTTGAAGGTCATGTTGTTGGCGCGGAAGTAATCCGCCAGATTGAGCTCGGTGGTGGTTCCCGGCTGCACGCAGATGGTGGCGCCGTTGAGCTCCTTGGCGCTCTTCACCCCGAGCTTCTTCGCCACCATGAAGCCCTGGCCGTCGTAGTAGTCCACGCCCGCGAAAGTAAGGCCGAGGTTGGTGTCGCGCGTAATGGTCCAGGTCGTGTTGCGCGCGAGCATGTCGATCTCGCCCGACTGCAGCGCAGTGAAGCGCTGCTGCGCGGTGAGCGGCGTGTAGTGCACCTTGCTCGCGTCGCCGAACACCGCGGCCGCGACCGCGCGGCACATGTCGACGTCGAGGCCGTGCCAGACCCCTTTCGAATCCGGCTGCGAGAACCCGGCCAGGCCGGTGTTCACGCCGCACTGCAGGTAGCCCTTGGCCTTGACCGCGGCCAGGGTCGATTGGGCCTGCGCGCTTGCGGCCCACGTGATCGCGAGCGCCAGCGCGCCCGCCCAGACGGCGATTCTCTTCATGGTGTTCCCCTCCTCCCGGATGGCGATGGATGGCCGGGCATGCGTCCCGGCGCGGAGCCCAGTGTAGTCGCTCGTCGCGTGGCGAGGCAACCGGGTCCCGCCGGGGCGCCTTTGCCGGCGTTGTTCGAGCGTTGCCAGGGTTCGCCGCGCGAGCTGGGCTTTGCGTTAAGTTTGACCTAAGCTCGCCCCGCTAGGCTTGCGGCATGTGGCATCGAGGAGAATTCGTCATGTCCATGCTTAATCGAGGATCTCTCGTTCCGATCGCTCTCGCCGCGCTGGCGTCCGTCCCGCCCGCCGTGCGTGCGGACACGATGACGCAGGCGCAAAATGCGATCGAACGCGGCGACTATAGCGTTGCCGTTGTCCAGCTCAAGCCGCTGGCCGCGCGCGGCGATGCGCGGGCCGAGGAAGCGCTCGGCGCGCTGTACGACGCGGGGCTGGGCGTGGCGCCGGACGCGGTGCGCGCCGCGAAACTGTCGCGCGAGGCTGCGATGAAAGGCAGCGGGGCGGCGCAGCTCAATCTGGCGCAGCTCTACCTGAAGGGGCGCGGCGTGCAGGCCGACCCGGTGCTCGCCTATGCCTGGGCCGACGCCGCGGCCGCGAGCGGCGAGCCGGGCGGTCAGGATATTCTCGATCGCCTCGCCAAGGAGATGCCGCGCGGGCAGCTCAAGCGCGCGCAATCCCTCGCGCAGCGCTACGTCAAGCTCTACGTCCAGTCCTAGCGCTCCGGTCGACGGCTCCGGGCGCGGCGCGGTCAAAGTTGCGCCGATGATCTGCGCCAGATTGTCGATAAAAAATGCCCGGCGGGGATCTACCCACCGGGCCGGATCACGGGATGACGACAATGAGGAGGAGGCTTGCACTGCATCCCGATCCGAACGCCGGCTCTCCCGAGAGAGCCGGCAAGCTTCGCAAACAGGCAGGTCTACAGCGGCAGCTGCCCCTTCAGCATCTCCTGCATGATCTTCTTGTACGGCATGGTGACGCCTTTCGGCTTCTCGTTCGCGAGCTTCTTCCATGGCGCGTGCTTGTCGGACAACCATTTGGCCGGATCCGATTTCGGATTGAGCTTCGGCCCGCACTCGCCCTGCAAGCCCGACTTGCCGATGCGCTCCATGACCTCGTCCTGCGCTTCAGCAAGGCTGTTGAGCGCCTGCTCGGGGGTGACTTCGCCGGCGACGGCTTCGCCGATGTTCTGCCACCAGAGCTGGGCCAGCTTGGCGTAGTCCGGCACGTTCAGTCCAGTCGGCGTCCAGTACTTGATGCCCGGCCCGCGGAAGAACTGGATCAGGCCGCCCCACTTGTCGCCCTTCGGGTCGTCAAAGGAGGCGTCCATGACCGAACTCTTGCGGATGAACGTCAAGCCGACGTGCGACTTCTTCAGATCCACGACCTTCGAGGTGATGAACTGCGCGTAGAGCCAGGCGGCCTTGGTGCGCTCAACGGGCACGTTCTTCAGCAGCGTCCATGAGCCCTCGTCCCGGTATCCGGCCTTCATCCCCGGTTTCCAGTACGGGCCGTGGGGCGTAGGCGCCATGCGCCACAGGGGCTTGCCGGCTTCATCGACCGTGTTGTTGCCCTTGCTTCGCGGTTCGACCATGCTTGCGCCGAACGCGGAGTACCAGAAGAGCTGCTGCGCGACGTTGCCCTTGGCGAGGCTGGGCAGGGACTGGTAGAAGTCCATCCCGAGCGCTCCTGGAGGCGCGTACTTGCGCAGCCACTCCATGTACTTGCGCAGCGCGAACTGCGCCGCCGGGCCGTTGGTGGCGCCGCCACGGCTCACGCTCGAACCCACCGGGCGGCAGCCTTCGTTACGGATGCCCCACTCGTCGATCGGGTAACCGTTCGGAATGCCGACGTCGCCGGCGCCCGCCATGCCGAGCCAGTCGTCGGTGAAGCGCCAGCCGAGGTCCGGCGCCTTCTTGCCGTAGTCCATGTGGCCGAAGACTGCCTTGCCGTCGATCTGCTTCACGTCGTTGGTGAAGAATTCGGCGATGTCCTCGTAGGCCGACCAGTTGACCGGGACGCCGAGGTCATAG
>JBOIFB010000305.1:0-3252 GCA_050741415.1 Burkholderiales bacterium
CGGCAAGCTCGGTCACGGGCGCCACGCGCGGCACCGTGCGCACGCGCGCGGCCGCGCCCGGCACGCGCTCGATGCCCTGGGCGACGAGCTCCGCCAGGCGGTGCACCGAACCGCCCGCGCTGTAGTACAAGACCAGGATGTCGGCCACGGCGGGTATGATACCGGCTCCCATGAACGGGCTTTCGCCCCAAGCGGTGAGCCGGCGCGAGCGGCTGATCGTCGCGCTCGACGTGCCGAGCGCGGCCGAGGCGCGCGCACTGGTCAAGCGCATCGGGGAGGCCGCCTGCTTCTACAAGGTCGGGCTCGAGCTGTTCACCGCGGGCGGCACCTTCGAGCTGCTCGAATGGCTCGTCGCGCGCGGCAACAAGGTATTCGCCGACCTGAAGCTGTACGACATCCCGGAGACCGTGCGGCGCGCGGTCGCCAACCTGCGCTCGAGCGGCGCGAGCTTCCTCACCGTGCATGGGCAGCGCTCGATCCTGGAGGCTGCCGCGGGCGAGAAGGGCGCGCTGAAGATCCTGGCGGTAACCGTGCTCACCAGCTTCGACCAGAGCGACTTGGCGGAGTTGGGGCCCGGCGCCGACGTCAATGCGCTGGTGCTGTCGCGCGCGCGCCACGCGCTCGAGACGGGCTGCGACGGAGTGATTTCCTCCGGCCTCGAGGCGCCGGCGATCCGGGCCGAGTTCGGCCGGCGCCTGCTGGTGGTCACCCCCGGCATCCGCCCGGCCGGGAACAGGCCCAAGGACGACCAGAAGCGCACCGTCGACGTGGCGCAGGCGTTCGCCAACGGCGCGGACTACATCGTCGTCGGCCGCCCGGTGCGCGACGCCACTGACCCGCGCGCCGCGGCCGAGGCGATCCAGGCCACCATCGGCCCGCTGTTCGCGCGCTGACGGTCTGATATCCTTCGGGCGGCGTTTTTGAAGGAGAGCAACCAGTGAACTCGCTTTTTGTCGACGACATCGGCAAACTTGTCCTGCGCCTGACGTTGGGCCTGCTGATCCTGTTGCACGGGGTAGGCAAGATCCTGCACCCTGCCGCGCTGGGCTTCATCGGCGCCAAGCTTACCGATCTCGGACTACCGCACGAGGTCGCCTATCTGGTCTACGTCGGCGAGGTGGTCGCGCCGCTGCTGATCATCCTGGGCGTGTACTCGCGCATCGGCGGCCTGCTGGTGGTGATCAACATGATCTTCGCGCTGGTGCTGGTGCACTCCACGCAGCTGCTCACGCTTGGCAAGAACGGCGGCTGGGCGCTCGAGCTGGAGGGTTTCTACCTCTTCTGCGGCCTCGCCGTGCTGCTGTTCGGCAGCGGCAAGGTCGCCATCAAGCCGGACTGAGGCGGCCGCGAGGTCCGCCGCATGGAGTCGCTGCGGGCAAGCGAACATCGCAGGTCGGCGACCCGCGCGGGGCTGCGCTACGTCACCGACGGCGTGGCCGGCGTCCGGCGCAAGCGCTCGGGCTGCGGCTGGTCTTACTACGCGCCCGGCGGCGAGCGCATCTCCGATCCGAAGGTCAGGCGGCGCCTGAATTCGCTCGCCATCCCGCCGGCCTGGACCGAGGTCTGGATCTGCCCCGACCCGGACGGCCACATCCAGGCCACCGCGCGCGACGCGCGCGGGCGCAAGCAGTACCGCTACCACCCGTCCTACCGCGAGGCGCGCGACCGCTCGAAGTTCCGCCGCATGCTGGAGTTCAGCGAAGTGCTGCCGGCGCTGCGCGAGCGCGTCGAGCGCGACTTGCGCGTAGGCGAGCTCAGTCTGCGCCAGCTCCTGGCGACCGTGGTGCGGCTGCTCGACCGCACGCTGATCCGGGTCGGCAACGACGAGTACGCACGCGAGAACCGTTCCTTCGGTCTCACCACGCTGCGCCGGCGCCACGTCAAGGTCGAGGGCTCGATGCTGCGCTTCAGCTTCCGCGGCAAGAGCGGGGTCGAGCACTCGGTGGCGCTCTCCGAGCCGCGCCTGGCGCGCATCATCCAGCGCTGCCAGGACCTGCCGGGGCACGAGCTGTTTCAGTATCTGGATACGGACGGCAAGCGCCAGACCGTGAGCTCGGACGACGTCAACGCCTACCTGCGCGAGATCACCGGGCGCGACGTGACGGCGAAGGATTTCCGCACCTGGGGCGGAACCATGCTGGCGGCGGTGCAGCTGCGTGCGATGGGGCCTGCGGCGAGCCGGCGCGAGGCCGACCGCAACGTGGTGCGCGCGATCGACGGGGTCGCCGAACGCCTGGGCAATACGCGCGCGGTGTGCCGCAAGTACTACGTTCATCCGGCGCTGGTGCAGTCCTACCTGCTCGGCATGACGGTACCGCAGCCGGGCGCACGGCGCGGGGCGCGAGGGCGCGCGACGCCGGCGCTGCGGCGCGACGAGGTCGCGGTGCTGCAGTTCCTGCAGGAAAAGCTGCCGCGCTGAATCAGGGGATCGGGACCGCGGCGACCAGCTGCGCGCCGATGTCGACCCGCTGTGCGCTGTCGTGCGCCGGGCGCAGCCGGTGCGTGGCGACGCCCGCAAGCACCGCCTGCACGTCCTCCGGGATCACCTTGTCGCGCCCCTCGAGCAGCGCCCAGGCGCGTGCCGAGTGCACCAGCGCGAGCGCCGCGCGCGGCGAAAGCCCGGTGGCGTACTCGGGCGAGCGCCGCGTATGCTCGACGATCGCCTGCACGTAGTCGAGCAGCGCGGGCGCGACGTGCACCGCGCGCGCGCTGTCCTGCAGAGCGATCAGCTCGGTCAGCGACATGCACGGCTCGAGGTGAGCGAGCAGGTCGCGCCGGTCGCTGCCCGAGAGCAGCGCGCGCTCGGCGCCGCGATCGGGATAGCCGAGCTCGATGCGCATCAGAAAACGGTCGAGCTGGGACTCGGGCAGCGGGAAGGTGCCGACCTGCTCGGAAGGGTTCTGCGTCGCGATGACGAAGAACGGATGCGGCAGCGGCCGCGTCTCGCCTTCGGTCGTGACCTGATGCTCCTCCATCGCCTCGAGCAGCGCACTCTGCGTCTTGGGCGTGGCGCGATTGACTTCGTCGGCCAGGATCAGCTGGGCAAAGATCGGTCCGGGATGGAACTTGAAGGCGCTGCTGCCACGGTCGTAGACCGACACGCCAATGATGTCGGCCGGAAGCATGTCGCTCGTGAACTGGATGCGCTGGAACTGCAGCCCGAGCGAGCGCGCCAGAACCAGCGCAAGAGTGGTCTTGCCGACCCCGGGCAGGTCTTCGATCAGCAAATGGCCGCGCGCAAGCACGCAGGCC
>JBOIFB010000306.1:0-3233 GCA_050741415.1 Burkholderiales bacterium
ATGTGGCCCAGGCCAACCTGCTCGGGCTGTTCGCGCTCCAGCACAGCGTGATGGCGCGCCCCGCCTTCAAGGCGTGGTGGACCAGGCTCGTTCCGAAAGCGGTCGAGCGCAGCACCTACGTGCTGTTCGCGAGCCTGCTGCTTGCCCTGCTGTGCTGGAAGTGGCAGTCCATGACGGGTGTCGTCTGGCGGGTCGAGAATCCGGTTGCGCGGTCCGGCCTGTTCGCTGTCTACGGCCTGGGATGGCTGATCGTGCTCATGTCGACCTTCATGATCAATCATTTCGACCTGTTCGGGCTGCGCCAGGTCTACCTGCGGCTGCGCAACGCGCAATACTCGCATCTGCCGTTCCAGACCACGGCCCTGTACCGGTTCGTGCGCCATCCGATCATGCTGGGATTCCTGATCGCCTTCTGGGCCACCCCGGACATGACGCTGGGGCACCTGCTGTTCTCGATCGCGACCACGGGCTATATCTTCATCGGCATCTACTTCGAGGAGCGCGACATGGCGAAATTCCACGGCGCGGCCTTCGAGCAGTACCGCAAGGAGGTGCCGCTGATCATTCCTGCTCCCCGCCGCGGCCATGCGCGCCAAACTGCCTCGCAGTGAAGGATCCGTCGAGCGCGACGGAGTCCGCATCCACTACGAAGTCTACGGCGAGGGGGCCGACACACTGCTGTTCATCCCACCGTGGGCGATCGTGCACTCGCGCATCTACAAGGCGCAGATCCCCTGGCTGAGCGACCATTTCCGCTGCGTCACGTTCGACCCGCGCGGCAACGGCAAGTCCGACCGGCCCGAGCGGGCCGAGGCCTACGCGGTGGAGCAGTACGTCGCGGACGCGCTCGCGGTGCTCGACGCCACGGGCACCGAGGCGGCGATCCTGGTCGGGCTCTCGGCCGGAGGCGGGCTCGCGGCGATGGTCGCGGCGCTGCACCCCGCGCGGGTGCGCGCGGCGATCCTGATCGGCACCACCGCCACCATCGGGCGCAATTACCCCTACCTGACGCCAAAGCACTTCCGCCAGGAGCGCGAGGTGTACGAAGGGTGGGACAAGTACAACCGCGCCTACTGGCTGCGCGACTACCCGGACTTCGCGCACCACTTCGTAAGCAACATTTTCACCGAGCCGCATTCGACCAAGCAGTTGGAGGACGGCCTGGAATGGGCCGCCGACACCACGGGTGAGACGCTGGTTCGCACGGTGGACGCGCGCACTATTGCGCCGTCGTTCGACGTCGGCGAGCAGATGTACCGCAGCATCCACTGTCCACTGCTGGTCATCCACGGCACCGACGATCAGATCCAGCCGTTCGAGCGCGCGCGCCTGGTGGCCGAGGTGACCGGGGCCGAGCTCGTCGCGATCGAGGGCGGCGGCCACGCGCCGCTCGTGCGCCACCCGGCGCGGATCAACGCGCTGATCGTCAATTTCCTCGAGCGCCGTCTGGGGATTCCGGCGCCGGTACATCCGCAGCCGGACGCCGCGCCCGCGGCGGCGCGCGGCGGCGCGCGCGAGCGCAAGGCACTCTACCTCTCCTCGCCGATCGGCCTCGGGCACGGCCGGCGCGACATCGCGATCGCGCGCGAGCTCCGGAAGATCCACTCGGGCCTCGAAATCGACTGGCTCGCGCAGGACCCGGTGACGCGCCTGCTCGCGGCGAACGGCGAGACGATCCATCCCATCAGCGCGCGGCTTGCGAACGAATCGGGGCACATCGAGGAGCAGTCGGGTGAGCATGACCTGAACGCGTTCCAGGCCATCCGCCGCATGGACGAGATCCTGGTCGCGAATTTCATGCGTTTCCAGGAAGCCGTGCAGCAGGGCGACTACGACCTGGTAATCGCCGACGAATCCTGGGATGTCGATCACTTCTGGCACGAGCATCCCGAGCTCAAGCGCACGGCGCTCGCCTGGTTCACCGATTTCGTGGGCTTCGTGCCGATGCCCGAGGGCGGCGCGCACGAGGCTTACCTGTCGGCCGACTACAACGCCGAGATGATCGGCCACGTCGAGCGCCACCCCGGGCTGCGCGACCGGGCGATCTTCGTCGGCAACCCGGACGACATCGTCGACCTTTCATTCGGCGCCGACCTGCCGCGCATGCGCGAGTGGATCCCGAAGCACTACGAATTTTCCGGCTACATCCTCGGCGAGCATCCAGAGTCCTTCGGTCCGCGCGCGGCGCTGCGCGCGCGCCTGGGTTACCGGCCGGATGAGCGCGTGTGCATCGTCACCGTCGGCGGTTCGGGAGTCGGCGCGCCGCTGATCCGGCGCATCCTGCGGGCGGTGCCGCTGGCGCGCGAGAGGCTGCCCGAGCTGCGCGTGGTGGTGGTGGCCGGCCCGCGCATCGACCCCGCGTCGCTCAACGCGCCCGCGGGCGTCGAAGTGCGCGCCTTCGTGCCCGATCTCGATCGCCATCTGGCGGCCTGCGATCTCGCGCTGGTGCAGGGCGGACTGACCACCTGCATGGAGCTGACCGCCGCGGGTACGCCATTCCTGTATTTCCCGCTGCGCAACCATTTCGAGCAGAATTTTCACGTTGCGCACCGCCTGGAGCAGTACCGCGCCGGGCGGCGGATGGACTACGCGAGCGCCACGCCCGAAGTGCTCGCCAAGGCGATGCTCGAAGCTTTGCGCACTCCCGTCGATTTCCGTCCGGTAGAGGCCGATGGCGCCGCGCGCGCCGCGCGCATGATTGCCAACCTGCTCTGATAGGGTAGATTGCGGTCTGGGCAAAAAGGAGAACCCCATGCCGAAGACCGTACTTATCACCGGCGCCGGAAGCGGCTTTGGCCGCGGCGGCGCGATCGAACTTGCGCGCCGCGGACACAAGGTGACCGCCGCCGTGCTGAACGACCAGCAGGCGGCCGAGCTCTCGGCCGCCGAGCCGAAGCTGACCGTGGTCAAGCTCGACATCACCAACGCGAAGGACGTGGCCAAGCTCGACCCGTCGGGCGTGGACGTGTTCATCGCCAACGCGGCGATCGGTCAGACCGGCCCGCTGTCGCTCATTCCGCTCGAGCGGCTGCGCGCGGTGTTCGAGGTGAACGTGTTCGGCACCTTCGCCACGGTGCAGCGCGTCGCGCAGGCGATGCGCAAGAAGCGTTCGGGCCGGATCCTGATCGTGTCGTCGATCGGCGGCGTGCGCGCCGGAGTGGGCTCGGGGCCCTACACCATGACCAAGCACGCGATCCAGGCCTTCGGCACCGCGCTTCGCGCCGAGCTCGCCG
>JBOIFB010000307.1:0-3189 GCA_050741415.1 Burkholderiales bacterium
AGGCCTCCATCACGGCGAGCTTTTCCTGCGCGGTGCCCTTGCCGCCCGAGATGATCGCGCCGGCGTGGCCCATCCTCTTGCCCGGCGGGGCGGTGACCCCGGCGATGAAGCCGACCACGGGCTTTTGCATGTTCTTCTTCACCCACTCGGCCGCGGTCTCCTCGTCCGAGCCGCCGATCTCGCCGATCATCACCACCGCGTCGGTGCCCGGGTCGTCGTTGAACAGCTTCATCACGTCGATGTGCTTCATGCCGTTGACCGGGTCGCCGCCGATGCCCACCGCCGTGGACTGGCCGATGCCGAGCTCGCTGAGCTGGCCGACCGCCTCGTAGGTGAGCGTGCCCGAGCGCGACACCACGCCGACGCGCCCCTGCTTGTGGATGTGTCCCGGCATGATGCCGATCTTGAGCTCGCCCGGAGTGATCGCGCCGGGGCAGTTCGGCCCCAGCAGCACGCTGGCGCGCTTTTGCCTGCGCATGCGGTCGCGCACCTCGACCATGTCGCGCACCGGGATGCCCTCGGTGATGCAGATCACCAGCTCGACGCCGGCCTCGACCGCCTCCCAGATCGCCGCGGCGGCGAACGGCGGCGGGACGTAGATCACCGATACGTTGGCGCCGGTCTGCTTCCTTGCGTCGGCGACCGTGCCGAAAATCGGAATGCCCTCGAAATCCTCGCCCGCCTTCTTCGGGTTGACCCCGGCGACGTAGCAGGCGCGCCCGTTGGCGTACTCGCGGCTGGTGCGGGTGTGGTACTGCCCGGTCTTGCCGGTGATGCCCTGGGTGATGACGCGCGAGTCCTTGTTGATCAGGATGCTCATCAGTGTTTTCCTTTGACTGCGGCGACCGCCTTCTGCGCCGCGTCGGCCATGTTGTCGGCCGAGATGATCGGCAGGCCGGATTCCTTGAGGATCTTCTTGCCCAGGTCCTCGTTGGTGCCCTTCATGCGCACCACCAGCGGCACCGAGAGCTTCACTTCCCTCGCCGCCGCGACCACGCCCTCGGCGATGGTGTCGCACTTCATGATGCCGCCGAAGATGTTGACCAGGATCGCCTTGACCTTGCGGTTGGAGAGCATGATCTTGAACGCCGCGGTGACCTTCTCCGCGGTCGCGCCGCCGCCCACGTCGAGGAAATTGGCCGGCTCGGCGCCGAACAGCTTGATCGTGTCCATGGTGGCCATCGCGAGGCCGGCGCCGTTCACCATGCAGCCGATCTCGCCGTCGAGCGAGATGTACGACAGGTCGTACTTCGAGGCCTCGATCTCGAGCGGATCCTCCTCGTCGAGGTCGCGCATGGCGACGATGTCGGGGTGGCGGAAGAGCGCGTTGTCGTCGAAATTCATTTTCGAGTCGAGCGCGATCACCCTGCCCTCGCCGGTGTAGATCAGCGGGTTGATCTCCGCGAGCGAGGCGTCGGTCTGCCAGAAGCACTGGTAGAGCGCCTGCAGCAGCTCGCGCGCCTCGCCGAGCGACGCCTGCGGGATGCCGATATGGGTCGCAACCGATTCGGCCTCGGCGTCGGTCAGGCCGAGTTCGGGATCGATGAAGATCTTGTGGATCTTGTGCGGGGTCTTCGCCGCGACCTGCTCGATATCCATGCCGCCCTCGGAAGACGCCATCAGGCACACGCGCTGGGTGCCGCGGTCGACCACCATGCCGACGTAGAGCTCCTTCTTGATGTCGGCGCCCTCCTCGACCAGCAGGCGCCGCACCTTCTGCCCGTCGGGGCCGGTTTGATGCGTGACGAGCTGCATGCCGAGGATTTGCGAAGAAAACTTCTTGACTTCCTCGAGCGACTTCGCCACCTTCACCCCGCCGCCCTTGCCGCGGCCGCCGGCGTGGATCTGGGCCTTCACCACCCAGACCTTGCCGCCCAGCGCCTTGGCTGCGGCGACCGCTTCCTCGACCGAGAAGCACGGCGTGCCGCGCGGCGTGGCGACGCCGAACTTCCTGAACAGTTCCTTGCCCTGGTACTCGTGGATCTTCATGCTTCCTTGCCTCCTTCTCTGGGTCCGCGGTACCACGCCGGGTACCACTTGCGCACGGTCTCGGAACCGGTCTCGAGCGCGATGCACTGATCGAGCTGGAACGGCTTGCTGCCGTCGCCGCGGTCCTCCCGCGTCTCGCCGGCGAAAGTCTGGATCGCGGCGGTCGGCAGGCCGGCGAGCATCTCGGTGATATGGGTGCAGCCCTGCACGCCGCCGAGCAGCTCGTGCACCTTCTTGCGGAATCCGCGGCGCAGGTTGAGCCCGATCAGCCTGCTGTAGGCCGGCGGCGCGTTTTCGCAGCCGCCCGGGTAGGGCACCGCGTCGGACACCGCGACCGCGTCGATCACGTTCAGGCTCCGGTCGATGGTGATCCTGACCCACATCTCGTGGATCGGCTGGCCGGCGCGGCGCACCCCGGTCTTGAGCGGATAGTCGTGGTTCTTGATGTCGGTCAGATGCGCTTCGATGTCCCACAGGCCGTCGGCGCGCCGGTAGCCTTCGAAGCGCACCCGCCGGGTGTGAGTGAGCTCGCGCTCTACGTCTTGAATCGGCAGCGGCATGGCGGCGCGAATTCTAGCATCCGGGCCGCTGCTAGAATCGCCCAGTCCCGCGGATCACGCCACCATGAGATACCTCCTCGCGCTCGACCAGGGCACCACCAGCTCGCGTGCGATCGTGTTCGACGAGCACGGCACGCCGCGCGCCAGCGCGCAGCGCGAAATCCGCCAGATCTATCCGCAGCCGGGCTGGGTCGAGCACGACCCGAACGAGATCTACGTTTCGCAGCGCGACACCGCGCGCGAAGCGATTGCCAAGGCGGGCGTCGACCCGACCGAGATCCGCGCCATCGGCATCGCCAACCAGCGCGAGACGACCCTGCTGTGGGACCGCCAGACGAGCGAGCCGCTGCACAACGCGATCGTGTGGCAGGACCGCCGCACCACCGCGCTGTGCGCCGAGCTGCGCGCGGCAGGCGCCGAGGAGACGATCAGGGCCAGGACCGGGCTCGTCATCGATCCCTACTTCAGCGGCACCAAGCTCGCGTGGCTGCTGGACAACGTTCCCGGCGCGCGCGCGCGCGCCGAGCGCGGCGAGCTGGCTTTCGGCACGGTCGACACCTGGCTGGTGTGGCGCCTGTCGCAGAGCCGCACCCACGTCACCGACGAGACCAACGCCTCGCGCACCCTGCTGTACGACATC
>JBOIFB010000308.1:0-3183 GCA_050741415.1 Burkholderiales bacterium
ATGGCCGCGTTGGTCGCGCGCAGCTCGCCCTTGTCGCGGATCCGGCCGCTGTTGAAAATCGCGAACAGCACACCGCCGGTACCGAACATCGCCGACAGCGCGCCGCCGACGAGGCCGATCGGCCCGCTCCATGTCCGCGCGAGCACCACCGGCACGCCGCGCCGCGTCAGTCCGTAGGCGGCGTAGGCGAGCACGAACAGGCCCAGGCCGGCGAGCAGGCGCTGCTCCGAGACGCGGATCAGCAGCGTCAGCCCGAGCGCCATGCCCGCGAGCATGAACACCGCAAGCCAGCGAATCTCGTCGTAGCGGATGCCGCGCCGGAAGCGCGCGCCGAAAAGCGCGAAGGCAGTAAGGTCGAGCAGCAACATCAGCGGCACAGCAAACCTGAGCGGCAGCATCTGCGCCAGCAACGGCATCGAGAGCACGGTGGAACCGAACCCGGTCATGCCGTAAACAACGTAGGCCCCGAGCACGACCAGCGCCGCGGCGCCGATCACCTCGGGTGAGAGCGCCGGCAGGGCTCAGTCCTCGGCCGCGGCAGGGTCGCGCACGGCGGCCGTCTCGCGGCGCTGCGCGACGGCCTGCGCGAGGCGCGCGAGCAGCTCCACCGATTCCTCCCAACCCAGGCAGGCGTCGGTGATGCTCTGGCCGAAAGTCAGCGCCCGTCCCGGCTTGAGCTCCTGGCGGCCCGCGACGAGATGCGACTCGACCATCACGCCGATGACGCTTCCGTCGCCCGCGGCGACCTGCGCGCCGACCTCGCGGCAGACTTCCAGCTGGCGTTTGAAATCCTTGCTGCTGTTGGCATGCGAGCAGTCGACCATCAGGCGTTCGGCGAGCCCGGCGTTGCGCAGTTCCTCGCACGCGGAGCGGATACTGTCCGCGTCGTAGTTCGGCTTCTTCCCGCCGCGCAGAATGATGTGACAATCGTCGTTGCCGCGCGTCTCGACGATCGAGACCTGGCCGCTCTTGTGCACCGAAAGGAAATGGTGCTTCTGGCGCGCAGCGAGGATGGCGTCGACCGCGATGCGGACGTTGCCGTCGGTCCCGTTCTTGAAACCCACTGCCGCCGACAGGCCGGAAGCGAGCTCGCGGTGCACCTGCGATTCGGTGGTGCGCGCGCCGATCGCGCCCCACGACACCAGGTCGCCGATGTACTGCGGCGAGATCACGTCCAGGAACTCGCAGCCGGCCGGAACGCCGGCCCGGTTGATGCGCACCAGCAGGTCGCGCGCGATGCGCAGGCCCTCGTTGATGCGAAAGCTGCCGTTCAGGTAGGGATCGTTGATCAGGCCCTTCCAGCCCACGGTGGTGCGCGGCTTCTCGAAATAGACCCGCATCAGCACCTCGAGCTCCCCGGCGAAGCGGGTGCGCTCGGCGGCGAGGCGCTCGGCGTAGGCGAGCGCGGCGGCCGGATCGTGGATCGAGCACGGTCCGATCACGACCAGCAGGCGGTCGGAGCGCCCGTGCAGGATGTCGCGCACGCGCCGCCGCGTGCCGGCGATCAGCGTTTCGACCGGTGTGCCCTGGATCGGGAAGAACCGGATCAAGCTCTCCGGAGGCGGCAGGGGAACGATATGCTCGATCCGCTCGTCGTCGGTGAGCGAAGTCCTGTCGAGTGGAGAAGGAGCAGGGAAGCTGTCGATGGGCGTGGTCATGGGTGGCTTTCGTGGGGGTAAAAAAAAACCGCCAGGCTTGAAGGCACTGGCGGTTTTTCGGGATTCGTCGGGATGCGGCTAGCCGTTCCCTTCCGCCAGTGGGCGCGGGAAGAAGAAGAAAAAACCGTAGAACCAGCGCTTCATCGCATCGACCTCAATCGTGATTGAATCACGCGCCGGCGTCTTTGGCAACCTTGCGCCCGTTAGCACTCAAAGCCGACAGCTGCCATCCGATGGCCCGACTATTGCTTCTGGATTGGGTGTCGTGTTAGGTTTTTCGCGCGGGCATGCCGCCGAAAAAAGAGGAGATAGAATAATGTCGGCAAACGTCGCAATCCCGGTCGCGGGTTTCAAGGACGTCTACAGCGTCGCGGACGTCGACAAGGCCCTGCAGGAGCTCACGCCATCCGCGAGCGAAGCGCTGCGCGCGCTGTACGAGAAGATGCTGCGCGTAGGCGGCCAGCGCTTCACCGTCAAGCCCTCGTCGATGCCGCAGATGGACGAACTGTTCGACGAACTGCCGAACTTCGGCCAGGTGCTGGAAGACATCCGCAAGCACCTCGCGCTATGCATCGACTCGGACGACTCGGTCGAGCTGCCGCCCACCCTGCTGCTGGGCGAGCCGGGAATCGGCAAGACCCACTTCGCCAGGCGCATCGCGGCCCTGCTCGGCACCGGCTTCGGCTTCGTGCCGATGAGCTCGCTCACCGCGGGCTGGATCCTGTCGGGCGCCTCGTCGCAATGGAAGAACGCCAAGCCGGGCAAGGTGTTCGACACCTTCCTGCGCGGCGAGTACGCCAACCCGGTGATGGTGGTCGACGAGCTCGACAAGGCGGCCGACGGCGGCCAGTACGATCCGCTGGGCGCGCTCTACGCGCTGCTCGAACCCGATACGGCGATGCAGTTCGTGGACGAGTTCGTCGAGATCCCGATCGACGCTTCGGGCGCGGTGTGGTTCGCCACCGCGAACGACGCGGCGCGCATCCCGGAGCCGATTCTCAACCGGATGAACGTGTATCAGATCGACCCGCCCGACGCCGGCGCGGCGGCGCATATCGCACTCGCGATCTACCGCGAGATCCGCGCCGCGCACGACTGGGGCCGGCAGTTCCCCGAAACGCCTTCGCAGCCCGTGCTCGAGCGGCTTGCGGAGCTCACCCCGCGCGAGATGCGGCGCGCGGTCCAACTCGGCTTCGGCAACGCCAAGCTCGCGGGCCGCGCCGAGGTGAGCCCGGACGACGTCCATGACGGCCGCAGCGCGAAGCGGTCGCGCATCGGCTTCTAGGCCGGGGCCCGGCGCTAGGCTTTCGCCAGCAGCCGCCCGCAGACGATCACTGAAATCCAGATCAGCAGCGACGCCGCGGCCGCGGCGCGCGCCGGCCACGGCGGCGGCGCATCCACGTCCCACGCGGCCGCGCCGCGGAACACGCCCGCGTGGAACACCACTGCGTTAACGGCGGCGGCGAAGATGAGCGTCATCTTGAGCGCGAACAGCGGGCTGCCGATCAGCTCTTGCGCACGCGCG
>JBOIFB010000309.1:0-3155 GCA_050741415.1 Burkholderiales bacterium
TCTTCGACCCTGTCCGGGTCCGACGGTGCGTCGAAGATTATGTTTCCCGTAACGGCAACGTTTTGGGCACCGAGCCCGCGCAGCCGTAGCGACGTCGCGCGGTCCTGCGCGCAGGATGCGGCAAAGGAGCCGAAAGCGGATCGGGACAACGCGCCGAAGCGGGCATAGCTGCGCGCGAGGCCGCCGGAAAGGCGCGCGTTTGCGAGCATCATCGGGATCCCGCGCCGTCGGCAGGCAGCGAGGAGCACCGGCCACACGTCGACCCCGATCACGACGCCGAGCCTCGGCTGGAAGTGTTCCAGGAATCGACGCGCAACGCCTGGCAGATCGTAAGGCAGGTAGGCCAGCAGTACCGCGTCGCCGAAGGTCCGCCGCAATGCCTCGCGCCCGGGGATCGTGCCGGAGGTGATGAGGATGTCGTGGTCCGGGTATCGGGTCCGCAGGACACGAGTCAGAGGCACGGCTGCCAGAGCGGCGTTCGCGGAAGCGGCATGCAGCCAGACAATGCTGCGGATCGACCGGCCCGAATAGTAGCCGAAGAACTCCCGCCAATCGGCGTGCCGGCCCGTTTCGCCGCGGTGATGCAACCATTGCCTTATCGCCATCACGGGTAGCCCTAGCCGCAACAGGAGGCGGTACAGGACTAAGCTCATGGCAGCGATGCTTTGATCACTACTGGCCGTCAGTGAGTTTTCCCGTGAGGCGCGTATTGGCGAGTGCCAGGCGCTCCACGAGATTGCGGGCGAGGCCGCGGGTGAGCTGGAGTTGGGCGCCGAGGCTGATGCGCGCCACGGATTCCGGTTTGAACTCGGCAAGCAACAGGTCCTTGGTGGCCACGACGGTCGCATGACGCTGCTGTCGGCCGAGAAGGTAGGCCATTTCGCCGAAGAATTCGCCCTCGTTCACGAGATTGAGCAGGCGCTCGCGCTGTACGACCTTTGCCGAACCTGCGGCGAGCAGGAAAAAGTGCGACCCGGGGTCATTTTCGCGCACGACGACATCGGTCGCCTTGGCGCGCGTCCAGCGCGCGGCTTTGGCGATCTCCCGCAGTTCGGCTTCCGAGAGCGCCGCGAATGCCTCGACCCGCTTCAGCGCGTCGAGCTTTTCGCTTTCCGAGACCGCCTCGGACGAAACGACGTGCCGGGAGATCTCCGAGAGATCACGCGCAAACTCGCCCCAGTTTTCGTAGCGCAGCCCGGGCTTTTTCTGTAGCGCTCGCATCACCACGCGGTCGATCTGCGGTGAAAGCCCAGCTTGCACCCTGCTCGGCGGCGCAGGATCCATGGTGAGAATCCGGTGCACCAGGTCGTCGAGGTTGTCCGACACGAATGGCTGCCGCCCGGTCAGCAACTCGTACAGCACGATGCCGAGCGAATACATGTCACTGCGTAGGGTCAGCTCATGGCCGGCGATCTGTTCTGGCGACATGTAATGGGGTGAGCCCATTGCGGCCGTGCGCACGACTTGACTCTTGCGCAGGAAGGCGGCGCCGAAGTCGCTGATGCGCACGTCGGTGCCTTCGGCAATCATGATGTTCGCCGGCTTGATGTCGCAGTGAATGACGCCGATGCGCGAGGTGTACTCGAGCGCGCTGCAACAGTTGAAAGCGATTTCTATTACGTCGGGCACCGGCAGCAGCATGCCCGCCTCGGTGTGCTGCGAGAGGTCGCCGCCCGTGACCAGTTCCATCGCGATGTAGCCGGTTTCGCTCTGCGCGACGGCGTCCAGAATCGACACGATGTGGGGGTGGATCAGCATGCCAGCGAGCGACGCCTCCGCCAGGAACTGAGTATGGCGCTCGGCACCGAACTCGGGATCCCGGAACACCGCCGGGTTGATGATCTTAAGCGCGATTTCCTTGCCTGAAAGAGTGTCCAGCGCGCGATAGACGGTACCCGAGGTGCCCTTGCCGAGCAGCTTGGCGAGCTTGTACTTTCCGATCTGCTGGTTCGGGGCATTCGATGCTGGAGATTGCGTCATTTGGGCGGGAATTGTCGGCGGAATGAATATCGGCAACACAGGGTGCGCGGACTCGATTAGCATTTTAGGATGGAAACGGATCTTGCTGCCGCGGCCCTAGCCGGTCTTGCCGAACGCCGGGTGCTGGCGGTGGCGGTGCTGCGCGGGGGTCGCATTGTGTGGGCGAGCCCTGCGCTGCGGGCGATGTTTGGGCTGGAGGCGGATACGGCGGGGGAGCCGCGGCTGCTCGATCTGGTGGTCGCGGCGGAGCGCGAGGCGCTGGCCGGGGCGCTGCAGGAGAACCCCGGCACCGAGGTGGGGCCGCGCTCGTTCACGGGGCTGCGCAGCGACGGCAGCCAGTTCGATGCGGAGTTGATCGGGTGCACCCTGGAGCTGCCCGGGGGGCCTGGGGTGGCGATCGCGCTGAGCGACGTGACGGTGCAGCGCCGGGCGCAGGCGCAGCTGTCGTACCTGGCGCTGCGCGACCCGTTGACCGAGCTGCCCAACCGGGCGCTGTTTTTCGACCGGCTGCGCCAGGCGCTGGTGGGCGCGCGGCGCCACGGCAGCTCCTTTGCCGTGCTGGTGAGCGACCTGGACGGGTTCAAGCTGATCAACGACCGCTACGGGCACGAAACCGGCGATGCGCTGCTGCAGGTGGCCGCCAAGCGCCTGCGCGCGGCCACGCGCGAGGGCGACACGGTCGCCAGGATCGGGGGCGATGAGTTCTCGGCGCTGCTTGCGCGCGCAGCCACCCCTGAGGACGCCGCGATCGTGGCGCGGCGCATGGTCCAGGCGCTGGATCAGCCCATCGTGATCGCGGGCCAGCCCTGCCAGGTGGGCATCAGCATCGGCATCGCGCTGTACCCCGCGGGAGGCAAGGACATGGACGTGCTGGTGGCGCACGCCGATGCGGCAATGTACGCGGCCAAGCGCGCCGGGGGCCGCTGCTACAAGTTCGCCGGCGAGCGCGATGCGGACATCTCCGGGCCGCTGCGGCTGCCGTTTTTCGAGTGGAGCGAGGCCCACAGCGTGGGCGTGCCGCTCATGGATGAGCAGCACAAGGAGCTCGCCGGGCTGATCAACCGCATCGGCGAGGACTTGAAGGCCGGCCACGACGCCGAGCGCCTGCACGAGTCCTTTGCCAGGCTGCTGGCGGCCGCGCGCGCGCACTTCGCCCACGAGGAGCAGCTCATGGC
>JBOIFB010000310.1:0-3155 GCA_050741415.1 Burkholderiales bacterium
CGCTCGCCATGCACCAGCACGCAGCCCACGCGCGGATTGGGCGTCGCGCTGAACATTCCTCTCTCGGCTAGCGCCAGCGCGCGCCGCATCATCGCCTGCTCGAAGGCAGAATAGAGCGTCACTTCCTTCGCCGCGGCCGGCGGATTTCCTGCACCGCCTCGCGGAAATCGTCCGGCGTCTCGAAGCTGCGATAGACCGAGGCGAAACGGATGTAGGCGATCTTGTCGAGCTTGGCCAGCTCGCGCATTACCAGGTCGCCTATCCGGCTGGTCGGCACCTCGCGTTCGCCAAGCGAGCGCAGCTTTTCCTCGATCCGGTCGACTGCTGCGTCGATCGCATCGGTTGCCACCGGGCGCTTGCGCAACGCGACCATCATGCTGCCGAGCAGCTTGTCGCGGTCGAAGTCGGTCCGGCTGCCGTCCTTCTTGACCAGCCGCGGCATCCTCAGCTCGACCCGCTCGTAGGTGGTGAAGCGCTTGTCGCACTTCGGGCAGCGCCGGCGCCGGCGGATGACGTTCGCCTCGGGGTTCGAGCGCGTATCGACCACCTGGGTGTCGAGATGGCTGCAGAAGGGGCAGCGCATGGCCGGCGCCTAGCCGTATACCGGAAAGCCCGCGCACAGCGCCTTGACCTCGTCCGCGACGCGCCGCACGGTCAAGTCGTCGGCAGGGTTGTCGAGCACGTCCGCGATCAGATTGGCCAGTATCTCGGCCTCGCCGCTGCGAAATCCCCTGGTCGTCATCGCAGGCGTGCCGATGCGGATGCCGGATGTGACGGTCGGCTTTTCCGGGTCGTTCGGGATCGCGTTCTTGTTGACCGTGATGTGCGCGCGCCCGAGCACCGCCTCGGCGTCCTTCCCGCTAATGCCCTTCTCGCGCAGATCGAGCAGGAACATGTGGCAGTCGGTGCGCCCCGAGACGACCCGCAGCCCGCGCTCGGCGAGCACCCGTACCATGGCACGCGCGTTGTCGAGCACCTGCTGCTGATAGTCGCGGAACTCCGGCCGCAACGCCTCGCCGAACGCGACCGCTTTGGCGGCGATCACGTGCATCAAGGGTCCGCCCTGGATGCCCGGGAAGATCGCAGAGTTGACCGCCTTCTCCTGTTCAGGTCGGCCGATAATCAGCCCGCCGCGCGGTCCGCGCAGCGTCTTGTGCGTGGTCGAGGTGACGAAATCCGCGATGCCGACCGGCGAGGGGTAGAGTCCGACCGCGATCAGCCCGGCGTAATGCGCGACGTCCGCCATCAGCAGCGCGCCCACCGCGTCGGCAGCCGCGCGCAGCCGCTTCCAATTGATCGCCAGCGCGTAGGACGACGCGCCGCCGATCACCATCTTCGGCCGGTGCTCGCGCGCCAGCGCTTCAACCTGGTCGTAGTCGATCTCCTCCTTCGCGTCGAGGCCGTAGGAGACTACCTTGTACAATTTGCCCGAGAGGTTCACCGGCGAGCCGTGAGTCAGGTGGCCGCCGTGTGCGAGCGACATGCCCAGGATCGTGTCGCCGGGCTTGAGCGCGGCGGCGTAGACGGCCTGGTTCGCCTGAGATCCGGAGTGCGGCTGAACATTTGCCCATTCGGTGCCGAACAGGCGCTTGGCGCGCTCGATCGCGATCGACTCGGCCATGTCGACGAACTCGCAGCCGCCGTAGTAACGCTTGCCCGGATAGCCTTCGGCGTACTTGTTGGTCAACTGCGAGCCCTGGGCGATCAGCACCGCGGAGCTGACGTAGTTCTCGGACGCAATCAGCTCGACGTGGTCCTCCTGGCGACGGTGCTCGAGGCGCACGGCGTTCCAGACTTCGGGGTCCGATTGGGCAAGTTGGTTTGCGGCGAACATTTGCAGGGGTGCGGGTGCCGGGAAGGCGCGATTCTACCCTGCGCCGGCCGGGCCGCTCAGCCGCCTTCGCGCTCGATGCGGTAGCGCACCACGTGATCGCCGTGGCGCGCGGCGCTCATGCCGAGCCCGATCCAGCCGCGCTCGCCGAGCACGGCTTCCTCGCGCTGCAGCAGCACCTCCGCCGCGCCGTCGTCGGCCAGCAGATAGGTCCCGTTCGAGGACTGGTCGGTCAGAAAAAACCCGCCCTCGCGCTTGTGGATGCGAGCATGAAAGCGCGACGCGAAATGACTCGTCGCCACAACGTCGTTGGACTTGTCGCGCCCGAGCCGGGCCGAAGGTATCTCATTGTCGATGACGAAGGTATTGCCTTCGTGGCTCAGCTTGAGGAACAGCTCGCCTCCGGAGGCGAAGCCGGTGCGCGCGGGGTTCGCCGCCGTGACGTCCGGATCGCTGCGCCAGAGGACCTCGCACGCCGTCACTTCTTCCTCCCGGCCCTTGATCTGGATCGGAAACAGCGTGCGGCAGCGCCCGCGCAAGCCGGGCGACAGCGCGTCCACGGTCGGTTGGCTGGTGAGCACCTGATCGGCGTTGGCAAGCGCGACCAGACGCGCGCACACATTCACCGTGTCGCCGAACACGTCGCCTTCGGACAGCACCACCGGCCCATAAGTCAGCCCGATTTTGATCGACAACTTGCCGTACGGGCGGGCGGGCAGCGGCGCCAGCAGCGCCATCATGTCGCAGGCGGCGCGCAGGGCGCCGTCCGAGTCCTCGAACGCGCACACCATCGCGTCGCCGAGGGTTTTGACCACGCCGCCGGAACGCTTCGTGACGCAATGCTCAAGCAGGCCCAACAGGTGGCTGACCACGGACAGCGCGTGCGTGTCGCCAAGGGCCTCGTAGATCCGCGTGCTGTTGCTCACGTCGGCAAACAGAATCGCGCGCTGAACGGTTTGCAAGCTTCTTACCAGGCAGGTTTTCTGTTAGCCGCGATAGTACCCGATGCGCTAGACGGCCAGCGGCGGTGCAAGGTCGCCGGGAGCATCGATGTCGCGGATCACTCCGGGGTCGCCGCAGGGGATCTTTACCAGCCCGGCGGCGTGGCGCTCGAGCAGCGCGCGCGCGCCTTCGTCGCCGCCGAGCGCTTCGAGCTCGGCGCGGAATCGCCCGGCGATGCCGACCGGATGACCGCGGCGGGTGCGAAAGTACGGCGCCGCGAGCGGCGCGCCTGCGTCGAGCGCATCGCACACCGCGGCGATCGTGCTCGGGCGCACAAACGGCATGTCCCCGAGCGCGACGACGTAACCGCCCACCTCGCCCG
>JBOIFB010000311.1:0-3142 GCA_050741415.1 Burkholderiales bacterium
TGATGCGGATCAGCCAGGCGTCGTATTCCGCGCCGCGATGGCCCAACGCGAGCAGCTCTTCCAGCATGACCGTGGCCTTGACGCCGTTGGGCGTAGCCAGGGAATAAAGCTGCAGCGGGTGGCGGCTCACCGGCAGCTCCTTTTCGTGCGTCGCGCCGGCGATCGGCCGGTTGATATTTGCGAAGCGGCCGCCGTTGTCCTTTTTCCAGGACCAGACCTTCGGCGGCGTGTAGGTCGACGAATCTTCCATGAACAGGTCTCCAATCAGCGGGGGATAGAGCGCGCAAGCGTTGCAAACGCCTGCTCGGAGGGGGAGGGCACGTGCAGCGTCTGCGCCTGCGGCAGGCGGGCGAAGTTGCGCAGCGCGGAGCGCCGGTAGGCGGGGTCGTAGTGCTCGGCGAGCAGTCGAGTAACGAGCTCGGCCCAGGCGCCGCGCGCGGCGAGCGCCTTCCATTCGCCCACCCGGTCGTTGCCGTGCAGTCCGGCGAGGCAGTCGAGCTGCGCCTCGAGCGCGGCGCGCTCGGCGAAGAAATGCCGGTACTCGTCCATCAGCAGCGCGACGCGCGTGCCGGCGGCGGCTTCGAGCAGCAGGCACTCGGCGGCGCGCATGACAAGGATCAGCGCCTCGGGCACCTGCAGCTGGCCGATCCTGCGGCTCTCGCCCTCGACGTACACCGGACGCGCCGGGTCGAGCGCGGCGAGCCGCTCGAGCAGCAGGCTCTCGAACCATTTCTGCGACGGCTGCGGCCGGTCCGGCAACCCGCCCAGCACCGAGCCGCGGTGCGCGGCGAGCTCCTCGAGGTCGAGCACCTGCGCGCCGGCGCCGGCCAGCGCGCGCAGCAGCCGGCTCTTGCCGCTGCCGGTGGCGCCGTGAACGACGCGAAAGGTCAGCGCGCGGGGCAGCTCCGCCAGCCGCTCGAGCACGTGGCGGCGGTAGGCGCGATAGCCGCCTTCGAGCGTTTTCGCCTGCCAGCCGACTTCGCGCAGCACGTGCGCCATCGCGCCCGAGCGCTTGCCGCCGCGCCAGCAGTACACCAGCGGACGCCAGCCGCGCTCCATGCCGGCGAACGCAGTCTCGAGCTGACGCGCGATGTTGCGCGCGACCAGCGCGGCGCCGAGCTTGCGCGCCTGAAAAGGCGAAATCTGCTTGTAGAGCGTGCCGATGCGCGCGCGCTCCTCGTCGTCCAGCACCGGGCAGGAAACCGCTCCTGGAACGTGGTCTTCGGCGTACTCCGCCGGCGAGCGCACGTCGATCAGCGCGTCGAAGACGCCGGGCGCGAGGGCCGCGACCGCCACCGCGTGCGAGGCCGGTTTCATCGGATCGTCTAGGATTTCTTCTTGATCCGAGGCTTGGGGTCGGTCGCGCGCCGGCCCGTATGGCGGCGGCGCTCGAATGCGAGCTCCTTCCTGGTCTTGCGCCGCCTGGCGGACTTGCGCAGCGCGGCCGCGGCACGCCGGTCGGGCACGTTGAGGCGCCGTTCGAGCGGCAAGACCTCGACCTCGTACAGCGGCGGCAGTTCCTCGTCGTGCTCTTTTTTCTTCATTTCTCGAGCAGGGGCTGGAGTCGCGGCCAGATATTATCCAGCAAAAGCGGCTGTCCGGCGGCGTTCGGGTGCAGGCCGTCGAGCTGGAACAGATCGGGCTGCGCAGCGAAGCCCTCGAGCATGAACGGCACCCGCGCGACGCGCTCTCGCCGGGCGAGCTCGGCGTAGGCGGCGGCGAAAGCCTCGGTATAGTCCGGACCGTAGTTGGGCGGCAGGCGCATGCCGATCAGCAGCACCCGCGCGCCGGATTTTTTCGCGCGCACGATCATCGCGCCCAGGTTCTGCTTCATCTGCGCGAGCGGCAGGCCGCGCAGGCCATCGTTGGCTCCCAGCTCGAGGATCACCACCGCCGGCCGGGTCTGGCGCAGAACCTTCCCGATGCGCCCCAGTCCGCCGCTGGTGATCTCACCCGAGATGCTCGCGTTGGCGACGCTATAATCGTAGCCCTCGGCCGCGAGCCGCTTTTCGAGCAGCGCCACCCAACCGCGATCGCGCGCGATGCCGTAGGCGGCGGACAGGCTGTCGCCGTAGACCAGGATGGTTTTTCCCCCCGACGCCGCCGCAGCGCCCGCCAGGAAAAAGAGGATGAGCAACAGCAAAGCCTTGATTGCGCGTGGCATCGGCAAGACGGTGAAAAGCGGCGAGCGCGACCTCGTCATTCTGCGCGACATCGACCTCACGGTCGACTCCGGCGAGGCGCTCGCGATCGTCGGCGCCTCGGGCTCGGGCAAGTCGACCCTGCTCGCGATTCTGGCCGGGCTGGATACGCCGAGCACCGGCACGGTCGAGCTGGACGGCGCGGACCTGTTCGCGCTCGACGAGGATGCGCGCGCCGAGCTGCGCGGACGTTCGGTCGGCTTCGTGTTCCAGTCGTTCCAGCTGCTGCCTGCGCTGTCGGCGCTCGAGAACGTCATGCTGCCGCTCGAGCTGGCGGGGCGGCACGACGCCGAGCAGGCGGCGCGCGAGGTGCTCGCGCGCGTGGGCTTGTCCGAGCGCCTGCAGCATGCACCCAAGCACCTCTCGGGCGGCGAGCAGCAGCGTGTCGCGCTCGCGCGCGCTTTTGCCGCGCGGCCCAAGCTGCTGCTGGCCGACGAGCCCACCGGCAGCCTCGACGCCGAAGCCGGGCGCGAGGTGATCGAGCTGCTGTTCGAGCTCAACCGCGCCGCCGGCACCACGCTCGCGATGGTGACCCACGACGAGAGCCTCGCCGCGCGCTGCGACCGCACGCTGCGGCTCGAAGGCGGGAGGATCGCAGCGTGAGGCTGGCGCTGCGGATGCTGGCGCGCGACTGGCGCGCGGGCGAGCTGCAGGTGCTTGCCGCGGCGCTGGTGGTCGCGGTGGCAAGCGTGACCAGCGTCGCGTTCTTCGCCGACCGGGTCGGGCAGGCGCTGGTGCGCGATGCGCACCAGCTGCTCGGCGCCGACCTGGTGCTCGCCTCGGATCATCCATGGGACAAGGCGATCGGCAAGGCGATCACCGGGCATGGCCTGGCGCGCGCCGAGGCGCTCAACTTCATCAGCATGGCCTCCGCGGGCGAAGGCGAGGCGCGCCGCAGCAGGCTCGCCGGGGTCAAGGCGGTGAGCGGCAACTACCCGCTG
>JBOIFB010000312.1:0-3124 GCA_050741415.1 Burkholderiales bacterium
CGCAAACTGCTGTTGTCCATCTCGGGCGCGCTTGGCACGTTGATCGAGATCATCGGGCGCGTCACTTCATGGCTGGTGCTCGGCCTGGTGCTGCTGATCGCGGGCGAAGTATTGATGCGCTACGGCTTCGACAAGAGCAGCATCGCGGCGCAGGAATTGGAGTGGTGGGGCCTCGCCGTCATTTCGCTGCTGGGCGTGTCCTACACCCTCAAGCAGGGCGAGCACGTCAGGGTCGACGTTTTCTACCAGTACTACAGCGAGCGGACGCGGCTCTGGTTCGACTTCCTGATTGCCCTGCTCGTGATGTTTCCCATTTCGATCTACCTTTCCTACCTTTCGCTTCAGTTCGTCGGTCAGAGTTTGGCCGATCACGAGGTGTCTCAAAGCCCGGGCGGGCTTTCGTACGTCTGGGTTCTGAAAGCGTGCGTGCCGCTCGGGCTGCTGCTGCTTGGCGTGCAGAGCCTCGCCCTCGCGCTTGAGAAGGCGGCGGCCATCCTTCCGGATCCGGCACGTCCAAGGCATGACTAACGAAATCCTGGCGGGCCTGGAGGTCGCGGGCTTCATTGTCCTGCTGCTCGCCGGCATCCCGGTCGGCTTCGCCATCGCCGCGGCGGGCATTTTGTTCGGATTGCTCGGCGTCGGGCACAACCTGTTCAGCCTGGTTCCGCTGCAGATCTACGGCGTGGCCACCAACTACACGCTGCTCGCGGTACCGCTGTTCGTGTTCATGGGCGTGCTGCTGGAGAAATCGCGCATCGCGGAGGAGATGCTCGACGTCATGGGGCTGATGGCCGGCAGGATCCCCGGCGGCATGACGGTGGGGATCATCATCATCGGCATCATGATGGGTGCGGCGACCGGCATCGTCGGCGCCACCGTGGTGACGGTCAGCCTGCTGTCGCTGCCGACGCTGCTCAAGCGCGGCTATCACAAGGGACTCGCCTGCGGCACCATCTGCGCTTCCGGCACCCTGGGGCAGATCATCCCGCCCAGCCTGATCCTGATCCTGCTCGCCGACCTGGTCGGCGAGTCGATCGGCACCCTGTTCGCCGCCGCGCTGCTGCCCGGCATCATGCTCGGCGGGCTGTATATCGTGTACATCCTGGTGCTGGCCTGGTTCAGACCGGATCTGGCACCCCCCATCCCTGTCGAGGAGCGGGCGGGAGTTTCGCGCCGCGAGCTCGGCGTGCGCGCGATCAAGGGCGTTGCCCCTCCGATTCTGCTGATCGTGGCAGTGCTCGGCTCGATCATGGGCGGAATCGCCGCGCCCACCGAGGCCGCGTCGATGGGCGCCCTGGGCGCGCTGCTGATCGTGCTGATCTCCGGCAAGCTCAACCTGGAGGTGCTGCGCGCAACGATGCGCAGCACGCTCAACGTGAACGCCATGATCATGCTGATCCTGTTCGGCTCGCGCACCTTCAGCATCACCTTCCGCGGGCTGAACGGCGACGACCTGATCGACCGCATGCTGAGCTCGATCCCGGGCGGCTACTGGGGAACCATCCTGTTCCTGATGGGGGTTCTGTTCCTGCTCGGCTTCTTCATGGAATGGATCGAGATCTGCTACATCGTCCTGCCCCTGTTCCTGCCGTTCTTCATCCACCAGCACACCAACATGGTCTGGCTTGCGACCGTGATTTGCGTCAACCTTCAGACCTCCTTCCTCACGCCGCCGTTCGGCTGGGCGCTGTTTTTCATCAAGGGCGTCGCGCCGCCGGAGGTCACGACGGGCGACATCTACCGCGGCGTGATTCCGTTCATCGCGGTGCAGTTGCTCGGGCTCGCGCTGGTGATCGCGCTGCCCCAGATCTCGCTCTGGCTTCCCACCGCGATCGGCTGGATCAAATAGCGATCGCGGCCGCTATACTGCGAGCGTGCTGGTCGATATCGGCGCCAATCTGACTCACGCCGCGTTCGCGAACGACCTGGAAGCGGTGCTGGCGCGCGCGCGCGCCGCGGGCGTCGGCGCGATCGTGGTCAGCGGCACCAGCGTCGCGGAAAGCCTTGCCGCCGCGCGGCTGGCCGAAACGCACGGGCTGTGGGCCACCGCCGGCGTGCACCCGCACCACGCGCGCGACTGCGACGCAGGAACGATCCCCGCGCTGCGCGAGCTCGCCGCGCATCCGCGCGTGGTCGCGATCGGGGAATGCGGGCTGGACTACAACCGGAATTACTCCCCGCACCGCGACCAGGAGCGCTGGTTCGTCGACCAGCTCGAGCTCGGCATCGAGCTCGGCAGGCCGCTGTTCCTGCATTCCAGGGACGCCCACCCGCGCTTTGCCGAGATCCTGCATCACTATCGGCCGGCGAAGGCCGTGGCCCATTGCTTCACCGGCGAGCAGGCCGAGCTGCACGCCTACCTCAAGCTCGGCCTGTACATCGGCATCACCGGCTGGATCTGCGACGAGCGGCGCGGGCAGCACCTGCTCGCGCTGGTGCGCGAGATCCCCTTCGAGCGCCTGCTGCTCGAAACCGATGCGCCCTTCCTCACCCCGCGCGATATGCGACCGCAGCCGATGGCGCGGCGCAACGAGCCGGCGTTCCTGCCGCACGTGCTGCGCGCGGTGGCGAGCGCGCTCGGGCGCCCGGACGACGAAGTGGCCGATCAGACCGCGCGCAATGCGCGCGAGTTCTTCGCGCTGCCGCAGCCCGCATGAACCTCGTCCATTTCCTGCTGCGCAGCGCCCGCTGGCTGCCCGGCCAGCCCGCGCTTGCCGTGGGAAAGACGGTCGTTCGTTCCTACGGTGAATTGGCCGATCGCAGCGCAAGACTCTCGAATGCCTTGAGAACGAGATTCAAGCTTGCTTCCGGTGATCGCGTCGCGCTCGCGATGAAGAACTGCCCCGAGTACTACGAGCTGCTGTTCGCCTGCTGGCACGCGGGGCTGGCGGCAGTGCCGATGAACGCCAAGCTGCACCCGCGCGAATTCGCCTACATCCTGCAGAACTCGGGCGCGAAGCTGTGCTTCGTCACGCCGGACCTCGAGAGTTCGGTGCCGACGGGGATTTCGGTCGCATCCTCCGATTTCAGGAAGCTATTCTCTCAAAACGAGACAAACCCTGCCGAAGTCTCGCCCGACGCCCCTGCCTGGCTGTTCTACACCAGCGGCACCACCGGCATGCCC
>JBOIFB010000313.1:0-3094 GCA_050741415.1 Burkholderiales bacterium
CGGTGCCGCAGCGGCCGAAGCCGCGAAACCCGCTTGCGAGCGCTTCGGCGCGCGAGGCGACCAGGCGCCCCTCGGCGTCGGCCTGGCGCATCTCGAGCATCGCATCGGGCACCGGTACGCCGTCGCCGTCGAACACCCGGCCGCTGAGCCGGATGTGCTCGCCGGCAGCCCGCGGTTCGGCCAGCACCGGCCCACAAACGCTCCTGAAATCGTAACCGTACTGCTCGGACGTTAGGGCATACGCGAAGTAAGGACCTACTGTCTGAGAGGGGGTCTGGGTCAGTTTCATGCTCTCAGGCCTCGGTCGGGGTCTGGTGCGGGCCGCGCAGCACGAGGTCGAACTCGAACCCGAGCGCCAAGCCCGGCTCGCCGACGACGTCGAGGTTCAGGCGCGACAGCAGGAGCCCGCGCGCGCGCTCGGGCGCGCTCAGGTAGATCGGGTCGAACGCGAGCAGCGGATCGCCCGGAAAGTACATCTGGGTCACCAGGCGGCTGGCGAAATACTCTCCGAACAACGAAAAGTGGATGTGGTTCGGGCGCCAGCCGTTGGGGTGGTTCTGCCACGGATAGGCTCCCGGCTTGATCGTCAGGAAGCGGTAGCGGCCGTCCTTGCCGGTCAGGCAGCGCCCGGCGCCGAGGAAATTCGGGTCGAGCGGCGCATCGTGCCGGTCGGCCTTGTGCACGTAGCGCCCGGCGGCATTGGCCTGCCAGATCTCGACCAGGGTGTGCGCCGCCGGCCGGCCGTCCTCGTCCAGCACGCGCCCCGTGACCACGATGCGCTCGCCCAGCGGGGCGCCGTTTCTGGCCGCATTGCGGGTCAGGTCATGGTCGAGCGGACCGATGTCGTCGTGGCCGTAAACCGGGGCGTTGCGCTGCGCGAGCGCATTGCGCAGCGGCACCAGCGGTCGGGTCGGGCCGCGCTTGACGGTCGATTTGTAGCCGGGGTACAGGTAGGGCGGCTGGCTGCCCCAGTCTCGGGGCGCAACGGCAGGCTCGGCTGACATCGATGAAATCCGTCTCGTGCGGGTGATCCGATTCTACTCAGGGATTGCCCATGTAGTCGCGCTTGGCGAGCTCGACGCCGTTGTGGCGCAGGATGCAGTACGCAGTGGTGACGTGGAAGTAGAAGTTCGGCAGCGCGAAGCCGAGCAGGTACTGCATCCCGCTCCAGCTCACCGCGTTCTTGCCCAGCTTGATGGTCAGCGCCTTGTCCTCGCTGCCGTCGATCTGCGCCGGCTTGAAGCCCTCGAGGAACGCAACGGTCTTCGCGATGCGCGCCTTGAGCTCGGCGATGTTCTGCTCGGTGTCCTCGTACTTCGGCACCTCGATCCCGGCCAGGCGCGCGAGCGCGCCCTTTGCGGTGTCGGTCGCGACCTGCACCTGGCGCGAGAGCGGGTACATGTCGGGAAAGATGCGGCACGCAGTCAGCACCAGCGGGTCGAGGCCCTTTGCCTCCGCATGCGCCTGCGCCTTGTCGAGGATCCCGGCCAGATTGCCGAGCGTGTTGATGAAGCGCGGTGCGCTCGCCTGATACATCGAAATGCCCATGGAGGTCTCCGGAACGGGGAAAGTGCGGGAAGCGGATTCTAGCCCCGGCGGCGCGCCGCGGGGTCCGACTCGAACAGCTCCTTCAACTGCTGGGAGGCCTCGCGCGAGGCCTGGATCAGCTTCGCCTCGTCGTCGCGCATCGCGTACTGCGATTCGAGCATCTCCTCGTCGTGGCGGCGGAACAGCGACAGGGCGCCCGCGATCGCGGAAGCCGACATCCCCAGCCGCAGCAGGGCCTGCTCGGCCATGGCGAGGCTCGAAGGGAAGGTTTCGCGCAGGATCGTGCGCACTCCGAGGTCGCGCAGGCGAAACACGTGGCTGCGGTTCCTCGCGCGCGCCACGATCGGCAGCTCGGGGAAATGGCGCCGCACCACCGCCGCGGTGCGCAGCGAGGCCTCGACGTCGTCGATCGCGAGCACGAACAGCTTCGCCTCGCCCGCCTTGGCCGCCTGCAGCAGCTCGATGCGCGAGGCATCTCCGTAGTACACCTTGTTGCCGAAGCGGCGCACGAAATCGACCTGCTGGTAGGACAGCTCGAGCGCGGTGAACTCGATGCCGCACATGCGCAGCACGCGCGAGACCATCTGCCCCACGCGCCCGTAGCCGGCGATGATCACCGGCCGCCCGGGGTCGTCGATGGAATCGAACTCGGGCGGCGCGGCGCGCTCGCGCCAGCTCGCGAGCACGCGGTCGTGCAGCGCGAACGCGAGCGGCGAGATCACCAGCGACAGCGTCACCGCGAGCACCAGCCGCTCGGCGACCGGGCCGGCCAGCACGCCGAAGCCGGCCGCGGCGCCGAACAGCACGAAGGCGAATTCGCCGCCCTGGGAGAGCGCGTCGCCCACCGCGAGCGCGCTCGCCCAGGGCGCGCCCGCCGCGCGCGACACGAGCGCCATGAGCGCGAACTTGACCGCCATCAGGCCGAGCGCGAGCGCGAGCACCGTGAGCGGCTCGCGCCCGAGCAGGCCGAGATTTGCGCTCATGCCCACCGCGATGAAGAACAGCCCGAGCAGCAGCCCCTTGAACGGCTCGATGTCGGCTTCCAGCTCGTGGCGGAACTCCGAGTCGGCCACCAGCACGCCGGCCAGAAAAGCACCCAGCGAAGGCGACAAGCCGATCAGCTCCATGCCGAGCGCCGCACCCACCACCAGCAGCAGCGCCGCGGCGGTGAACACCTCGCGCCCGCCCCAGCGCGCCACCGCCTGCAGCGCCGGGCGCACCACCGCGCGGCTCGCCGCGATGACCAGCAGGATCGCCGCCAGCCCTTTCAGCGCCGGCGCGAGCTGCATGCCCGAGGCCCCGCCGGCGAGCAGCGGCAGGAGCGCGATCATCGGGATCACCGCCATGTCCTGGAACAGCAGCACCGCGAACGCCTCGCGCCCGTGGCGCGCGGCGAGCTGGCCGCGCTCCGCAAGCGCGGTGAGCACCAGCGCGGTCGAGGAGAGCGCGAGGCCCAGCCCCGCGACCGTCGCGGCGCGCCAGTCCAGCCCGAGCGCGAGCCCGGCGCCGCCGAGCGCGAGCGCGCTCAACGCGAGCTGCGCGCCCC
>JBOIFB010000314.1:0-3085 GCA_050741415.1 Burkholderiales bacterium
CCGCGCGGCGGGGCTGCCGGCCACGTCGGCGACGAGCCGGCGCCGGCGCTGACCGGGCCGCTGGTGCGCCTGAGTATTTCCTACGCCGCATACGGGTTCGCGTTCGGCGCCGCAGCCACCTTCTTCGTCAATGCCATCGCCTCGGGCGACCGGCGCGCGGCGGCGCTGGTGTGGGTCGTGGTCGGGGTGTTCGCTGCGCCCTCGGTGTGGCTCTGGAGCTGGGTGCGGCGGCGCGTGCGCGCGGTCGGTGCATTGTTCGCGGCCAACGTATTGCATTCCGCGAGCATCCTGCTGGTGGCGCTCGACCCGCGCCCGCTCACCGCTACCATTGCGGGCATGATGTTCGGCGCGACCTTCCTCGGGGTGCCGGCGCTGTCGCTCGCGCAGGCGCGCATCCTCGCGCCGCAGAGCGCGCGGCGCACCGCCGCCTGGGTTACCGTGCTGTTCGGCTTTGGCCAGATGCTGGGGCCGCCTGCGATCGGCTGGCTCGGCGAGCGCCTGGGCTCGCTCGCGCACGGCCTGCTCGGCGCGGCGGCGGTCGGCGCCCTGGCCGCGCTGCTGCTGATTCCGGATTTGCGCCGGCGCTAACGCCCGAACTCGCGCTCCTGCAAGCTGCGCCACTGGATTTTGCCCGAGGCGGTGCGCGGCAGCGCGTCGGTGAACTCGATCAGGCGCGGCGCCTTGTAGGCCGCCATCTGGCCGTGCGCCCAGGCGAGGATCTCCTCGCCCGCGAGCCTGCCGCGGAACTCGGGCTTGAGCACCACCACCGCCTTGACCGTCTCGCCGCGGCGCGCATCGGGCGAACCGATGATGCAGCATTCCTGGATCGCGGGGTTGCGGTACATCGCGGCCTCGACCTCGGCCGGCCAGACCTTGAGGCCGGCGGCGTTGATCATGCGCTTCAAGCGGTCGGAGATGAAGAAGTAGCCTTCCTCGTCCATGCGTCCCAGATCGCCGGTGCGGAAGAAGCGCCTGCCGCCGATCTCGGCCCAGGACTCGCGGTAGGCCTTTTCGTTGTTCCAGTAGCCGGTCAGCAGCTGCGGCCCGCGCACCACGATCTCGCCCTGCGCGCCGGGCTCGAGCACCGAGAGGCGCTCGGGGTCGACCACCAGCGACTCGGTGTCGAAGGTCGGGATGCCGAGGCACTGCATCTTCGGATTCCCGGGCGGGTTGATGTGGGTCTGCGAAATGGTCTCGGTCATGCCGTAGCCTTCCAGGTAACGGATGCCGCAGGTGTCGAGCAGCTTCTGCGCGATCGCCTCGGGCATCGACGCCCCGCCGCCGAACACGCAATCGAGCGAGGACACGTCGTGCGCGAGCGCCCCCGGGTGCGAGAGCAGATCGACCACCATGGTCGGCACGTTGGCCCAGTGGGTGCAGCGGTGGCGTTCGATCAGGCGCGCGGCGAGCTCGGGGTCCCAGCGCGGCTGGATCACCATCGTCGCGCCGGAGTAGACGCAGGCGTGCAGCGTGTGCACCAGCCCGGTGACGTGGAACATCGGCGCGGTCGAGAGCGCGACCGCGTCCTGGTGGATCCCTTCCCACAGCACCGCGCCGGCGACGTTGAACATCGCCGTCGTGTGGCTGTGCATGCAGCCCTTGGGCCGCCCGGTGCTGCCGGAGGTGTAGGGCATAACGGCGAGCGTGTCCGCTTGCGCGCGCGAGCGCGCGGGCGCATGACCCACGGCGAGCGCGTGCGGCCACAGGGTCACGCCGCGCGCGTCGATGCGCTCGCGCCTGGCCGCCGCCGCCTCGGGGCGCGGCAGGTCGCAGCCGGGATCCGCGTAGTCGGAGTAGGCCGCGACGATCGCGCGCTCGAGCGGCGTCCTGCCGAGCAGCCCGGCGAGCTGCGGCCAGACCTCCTGGCCGGCGATCGCGACGCGCGCCCCGCTGTCCTCGACGTAATGCGCGAGCTCGTCGGCCACGCACATCGGGCTCACCGGCACCATCACCGCGTCGGCGCGCGAGATCGCGTACGCCGCGAGCAGGAACTGGGGGCTGTTCTGCAGGTCGACCAGCACCCGCTCGCCGGGCCGCACGCCGCAGGCCTGCTGCAGGAAGCCGGCCAGGCGCAGCACCTGCTCGTGCGCCTCGCGGTAGGGGAGCGCCGCGCCGAAGAACCAGCTCACGGACTTTTCCGGATAGCGCCGAGACCTCGAGCAGCTCGTGCAGCGGCGTGCGCGCAAAGCTCAGCGAGCGCGGCAGGCCTTTAGGCCAGAAGCGGAAGTGGCGGGGCTCCATCGGCGGGCAGTATTCTAAAGAAGCTCGCGAAATTGCTCCATGGACAAGCCCGCATCGCGTGCAATGCCGCCCATCGTGAATGCGTTAACGGGGTTGTGCCGAGGTATGGTCAAGATGCGCTGACCATTGCTCATGACGATGTGCTTTCCCTGACGTACGACCCGGAATCCGGCCTTTTCCAGTGCACGTACCGCGTCAAGGTGATTGACGCCCGGGATCTTGGGCAAAGCTAAACGGTGACTTCGATTTCGCGCACGTCCTCGCCGCGCAACTGCTCGTTGACCGCCGACAGATACTCGCCGATCGCGTCTTTGATGTTTTCCAACGCCTCTTTTTCGGTGGCGCCTTGCGACCAGCAACCCGGTAAGCCCGGGACCGACACGCTGTAGCCTTCCTCCGATTTGTGCAGTGCGATTCGGTATTTCATTGGAACCTCCAGCATCGATTATAAGACGGCCGTTTCCGCCCGCCTAACGTGAATGGCCGACCTGCGGCCGAAATAACGTCCGCCCATCTTCGTGGCGTGGACCCGATGGACACAAGGTTTCTGAGAGCGCCGGCGCTAGCCGCCGCCGAGCCAGACCAGCGCCTCGTCCAGGCTGGTGAAGGCGCGCGCCGAGCTGCCGCGCGCGCCGGCGACGAGCTCGGCGAAGCGCGGGCTGGCGGAATGCTCGTTCGCCGCCGCGAGCACCGCCACGCGGCGCCCGCGCACCGAAGGGTGGGCGGCGAGCCGCTCGCCCAGGGCGTGCAGCTCGAGCACGTCGAGCGCGGAGTTGGCCTGGCGCAGGTCGAGCAGGATCTGGCTCGCGCGGTTGACGTTGATGCCGGACACTGCGCCGACCAG
>JBOIFB010000315.1:0-3067 GCA_050741415.1 Burkholderiales bacterium
CGACACGACGCACGCGGGCCAGTTGCTGAAGCTGATCCAGTCCGCCGCTTTCTTCGAGGGCCGCTACCAGGACAAGGTCGTCCAGGTGGATTCGAGCAGGACCGGCGCCGAGGAGGAGGAGATGATCGAGCGCCTGCTCAAGGTGGAGCACACCGAGGAGCCGACCGAGATCGTCATTCACGTCAACATGCTGAAGGAGGGCTGGGACGTGACCAATCTGTACACCATCGTTCCGCTGCGCGCCGCCAATGCGCGCACCCTGATCGAGCAGTCCATCGGCCGCGGCCTGCGGCTGCCCTACGGCAAGCGCACCGGCGTCACGGCGGTGGACCGGCTGAACATCGTCGCGCACGACAAATTCCAGGAGATCGTGGACGAGGCGAGCAGGCCGGATTCGCCGATCCGCATGCAATCGGTGGTGATCGATCCGTCGCAACTCGCGCAGAAGACGGTGACGGTCGTATCGCAATCGAACCTCGCCACCAGGCTCGGCTTGCAACCCGAGCAGGCGACCAGCAGCACGACAATGGCGGGCAAGGACCAGAAGCCGGCTTTTGCCAAGCCGGAGGAACAGAAGGTCGCGCAGATCGCCTGGGAGGTGATCCGCAAGATGGAGAACCAGCCTCAGACGTTGCCGACCGTCGCCCACCTCAAGAAACCGGCGATTCAGGCTGCCATCGTCAAGGCGGTGGAGGAACAGCGCCAGCCGGGGCAGATGGAACTCGAAGGGCTGAGCGAGAAGCCGGACATCGCGGCGGTGGTCGCCAAGACGGTCGAACTGGTCACGCAGCAGACCATCGACATCCCGCGCATCCTGGTCGTCCCCACAGGCGAAGTGAAATCCGGCTTCAAGTCGTTCCAGCTGAAGCTGGACGGAATGAATTTCCAGGCAGTTGACGAAGCGCTTTGGGTGCAGCACCTGCGGACCGGGTTTACCGAGACCGTGGCGACGTTGCGCGGCGGAAGCCGCGAGGCGCGGCTGGAAGACTACGTGGTAAGCGGCCTGGTGGACTTCAACGACATCTCCTACGACGACCACGCCGACCTTCTCTACGACCTCGCTTCGCAGACGGTAAAGCACTTCCGTTCCTACCTTTCCGAGGAAGACGCGGCCAAGGTGCTGCGCTACCACCAGCGCGAGATCGCGCGTTTCGTCCACGCACAGATGCAGGAGCACTACTGGGAAGACACGGTCGGGTACGAAGTGAAGATCAGCAAAGGCTTTACCGAGTTGAAGCCCAGCGCCTACTCTCACACCGCAAAGGAGCCGCCCGCTGACTACAAGGTCTCGCCCTCCGACAAGAGCAATATGGCGAAGTACCTCTTCGGTGGCTTCAAGCGCTGTTTGTACGACCTTCAAAAATTCGATTCAGATGCCGAGCGCAAGCTTGCGGTCATCCTGGAGCGCGACGCGATCCGCTGGTTCAAGCCCCCCAAGGGCCAGTTCCAGATCTTCTACCGCCAGGGTTCGGATCATCTGGAGTACCAGCCGGACTTCGTGGCCGAGGCGGAATCCGCGATCTACATGCTTGAACCCAAGGCCAGCAGTGAGATGGAAGATCCAGTTGTGTTGGCGAAAAAGGAATCAGCGATCAAATGGTGCCAGAACGCCTCCGACTATGCGGCGAAGCACGGCGGCAAGCGCTGGCGCTACGCGCTCATGCCGCATACGGCGATTGCGGACAATATGGCGCTCAAGGCGCTGGTGCAGCAATACGGCGTGTGAACAGGGCGGGGTAGGACTATCAATAACGTCTGGTCTCGCAGATGACGGTCACCGGGCAGCTCTATACATGCCGGCCGGACCTGATCAGGTTCGTGAACGGGCTGCCGTGGGTGGTGATCGAGTTGAAGAAGCCGGGGGTGCCGACGCGGCATGATCCGCGGGGCATCAATTTCAGTGAAAGGGTAGTTTTCAGCAAATACTGAAAAGCCGCGTTCCAGTGAAATTCCTGACTTGAAGGGTGGCAAGTGGCGCTCATTCACTGCACCCGCAAGCTCGCGCAGAAGCTCTCCGGCGTCTCGGCCGCGCCGATCGCCGAGACTGGCGCTCTGGGAAGCTGGCACGCGAGCCTGATCCGGTTCGACCGCCGCCAATGCGTTCTCTTCTGCCACGATGCGACGCGCTACTGCCTGTTCCTGCCCGGAGTGCGCGCGCCGCAGCTCGCGGAGCTGGGGCGCTGGCATCGGGAATTGTTCCTCGCCTCGCTGGCCAAGGAAGGCGTCGCCGATCCGGTGGTTGCCAGGGCGGGAATCGCGCTCGGGCCTGCCCGGTACGATGCGAAGACCGACCGCTCGGTGCTCGCGACGATGAATGTCGCCCAATGGGACCTGGGGGCGTATGTCTCGCGCGAAGATCACGTCATGGACGTGGACGCGCTGCTGGCATCGCGCCGCCTCAACGAGCGTCCGGTGAGGGCGAACGGGAAATCGCTCTGGCCGGCGCGGGCGATATGCGAGCAGGTAGCGCGGCTTGCACCCGCGTGATGATGCAGTCGTCCGCGAGCGGAAGCGTGTTGGTGCAGGGTGGTGGTAATATTTCTCCAGGATAGGCGACTGCGCGCAGATGCTCGATCGCATCACCCATGATCCCAACGTGCTTTCCGGGCGCGCCACGCTGCGCGGCCTGCGCATATCCGTTGCGCACGTCGTCAACCTCGTCGCCAACGGCATGACGCCCGCGCAGATCGTAGCCGAGCATCCGGACCTCCAAGAGGAGGACGTCCGCCAGGCGCTCGCCTACGCGGCGGCGATAGTTCGGGCGTAGAATGTTCGTCTGCATTCCCCGTTGAATATGGCCAATCAAAAATTCGACCAGCGAAAGGCGCTTCACGCAACGCTTTTCGTCGTAACGCATCTTCCAAAGCCGGCGAACGTGTACAACGTTCTCAAGTGCCTGTACTACGCGGACAGAAAGCACTTGCAGGAGTACGGTCGCCAAATCTACGGCGAGACTTTCTACGCGCTCGAACACGGTCCTGTTCCCAGTGCGGCGTACGAAATCGTCAAGTACGCGAACGGCCGGGCAAAGTGGGATTTGCAGTTCCCAGAGGCGTTGGCATTGCTC
>JBOIFB010000316.1:0-3061 GCA_050741415.1 Burkholderiales bacterium
CTGCAGGAGCGCGGCGCGCTGCAGGACATCGAGCAGCGTCCGCTCGTGGCGCCGCACGTGAAACTCGTGCGGCAGGTGCGGCGCGTGGTCGATCTCGGCCCGGCGCTGACCGAGGCCTTCGCCGCGGCGCGCGACGGCGTGCCCGGGCCGGTGTTCGTCGAATGCCCGGTCGACCTGCTGTACGACGAGGCCGTCATCCGCGAGTGGTACGCGGAGGCCGCCGGGCGCGGCAAGAGCGTGCCCGACCGCGTGCTGCGCTGGGTTCTGCGGCGCCACGCGCAGCGCCTGTTCAAGGGCAGCACGCAGCCCGCGGTCGTGCGCGCGAGCGATGTGCGCCTGCCGCGTGCGACCGAGGGCGCGGTCGGGCGCGCCGCCACGGCGCTCGCGAAAGCCGAGCGGCCGCTGATCGTGGTCGGCAGCCAGGCGCTGGCGCAGGCGAGCAACGCCGCGCGCCTGGCCGCGGCACTCACGCGCCTGGGCGTACCGGTCTACCTCTCCGGCATGGCGCGCGGCCTGCTCGGGCGCGAGCATGCGCTGCACATGCGCCATGCGCGCCGCGAGGCGCTGCGCGCAGCCGATTGCGTGCTGCTCGCCGGCGTGCCGTGCGACTTCCGGCTCGATTACGGGCGCCACATCCGGCGCGGCGCGACACTCATCGCCGCCAACCGCGGCGCGCGCGAGGCGCGCCTGAACCGCAGGCCCTCGATCGCCGCTATCGGAGACGCGGGCGAATTCATCGAGCGCCTCGCGGCGCAGGCCGACGGGCGCGCGCGGCGGCCGGACTGGATCGGCGAGCTGCGCGCGCGCGACGCGGAGCGCGAGGCCGACATCGACGCGCGCGCCGCGAAAGAAGGCGAGCACGTCAACCCCGTCGCGCTGTTCCGCGCGCTCGAGCAGATCGCGGCGGACGACGCCGTGTTCATCGCCGACGGCGGCGATTTCGTCGCCACCGCGTCGTACATCCTGCACCCGAGAACGCCGCTCTCCTGGCTCGACCCCGGCGTATTCGGGACCCTCGGCGTCGGCGCGGGCTTCGCCCTGGGCGCCGCGCTCGCGCGCCCGGCGTCCGAACGCTGGCTGGTGTGGGGCGACGGCGCGAGCGGCTACGGCCTGGCCGAATTCGACAGCTTCGTGCGCCACAGCATCCCGGTCATCGCCGTAGTCGGCAACGACGCGAGCTGGTCCCAGATCGCGCGCGAGCAGGAAAAGCTGCTGCACGACGACGTCGGGACTGTGCTCGCGCGCACCGCCTACCACGAAGTCGCGCGCGGCTTCGGCGCCGAGGGCTTCGTGGTCGAGCACCAGCGCGACCTGGAGTGGACTTTGCGCCGCGCGCGCGAAGCCGCCGCGGCCGGGCGCCCGGTGCTGGTCAACGTCTGGCTCGACAAGACCGATTTCCGCGAAGGTTCGATCTCGATGTGACGGCGCGGATCGGCATCGACCTGGGCGGCACCAAGACCGAAGCGATCGCGCTCGACGCCGCGGGGCGCGAAGTCTTCCGCAAGCGCGTTCCCACCCCGCACGGCGACTACGAAGGGACTCTGCGCGCGATCGTGTCCCTCGTCGCCGAGGCGGGCGAGGGCAGCATCGGCATCGGCATCCCCGGCGCGCTCTCGCATGCCACTGGCCTGGTCAAGAACGCCAACTCGACCTGGCTCATCGGCAAGCCGCTCAAGCAGGACCTCGAGCGCGCGCTCGGGCGCGAGGTGCGCATCGCCAACGACGCGAACTGCTTCGCCCTCTCGGAAGCCACCGACGGCGCCGCCGCCGGCGCCGAAGTGGTGTTTGGCGTCATCCTCGGCACCGGCGTCGGCGGCGGCATCGTCGTGCGCGGCCGCATCGTCGAAGGCGTCAACGCCATCGCGGGCGAATGGGGCCACAACCCGCTCCCCCTGCTGCGCGCCGAGGACATGCCCCTGCGCCCCTGCTACTGCGGCCGCGCCGGCTGCATCGAAACCTATTTAAGCGGCTCCGCCCTCGAGCGCGACGGCGGCGAAGCCGCGCTCGACCTCTACTGCGAACGCCTCGCCCGTGCCCTCGCCGGCGTCATCAACCTGCTCGACCCCGACGTCATCGTCCTCGGCGGCGGCGTCTCCAACATCGCGCGCCTCTACGACCAAGTCCCCAAACTCTGGCCGCGCCACGTCTTCTCCGACCGCATCGCTACGCGCCTCCTGCCGCCCAGGCACGGCGACTCGAGCGGCGTACGCGGCGCGGCGTGGCTGTGGGAACCGGCGCGCATCTAGAAGCCGCGGCTTTGTCACTTTGTCTGCCGTCATTCCAGAACCCGTAGCTGAATCAGTGTCTTGTTCCATTTTTCGCTGGATATCCCGTTCTCGAATTTCACTGACTCGACCCAACGTATTGATCGCAAGGGACGTTGACCTCGATTCGCCCAGCGCAGACCATGCTATCTGGACCTTTTTCGTATCCATATTACGTTAGAAATCACGGAGGGGACAGTGGCTGCTCCAGCGAACTACAAGCAGGTTCTTGCGCACTTCAAAGGGAAGCCTCAAGAGATTCAGGACTATTTCCCCGCTTTCGCAGAGCTAGTCGAGGGTTACTCCTGGGACGTTTCGGTATCTTATGTGTTTTCCCGCATTGAGGCCGTAAAACACGCAGCGATCTACTGCGGCATCGTGAAGCTGCACTGGACCGATAGCGCCCTCACGCGCGAGCTGGTTGATAAAGACCATATGTCGCGGGGTCGTTTTCGAGACCTGTTTAAGGTCGTGTATGGCAAGCCTATACAGGACACCCTGCTCAAGAAGCTCGGAGAGGCCGAAGCAATCCGAGACAAGATTGCCCACGGTAAGAAGTGGACGGATGAGCAGGCTCGCACCGCCATCACCGACATCTTCGACTTTGCAGAAGGCTTCAACGATTTCACACAGAAACTTGCCGGGTTCAAGCCATTCGGTGACCTGCGTGGATTCAAAGGCAGAAAAGAGTCACTGCCAAAGGAGACCACGCGCTGGGTTCTCAAAGGCATGGGCATTCCTTCCAAAGAGGTCGCGTAAGTGATTTCTAACAACAGGTTCCAGCCGACGGGCCTGCC
>JBOIFB010000317.1:0-3056 GCA_050741415.1 Burkholderiales bacterium
GCGTCAGCCAGCCCTCGACCGAGCGCAGCTCGGCGATTCGCTTCTCGACTTCCCGCGGATCGAGCGTGGGCATCGCCATTCCGGGCACGGGCAGCCCGAGCGGACCCCACAGGCGGCGGAACATCTGGAATGGATCCTGGGATGAATTGCTGTTTGACATGAGATCTCCGGAATTCGGTTCGGCGCGGGCCCAGCGTGCGGCTAGGTGGCTTCGAAGAAAGTCCGCACCTCCGCTTCGCGCTCGAGCGTGTCCTGGTAGCCGAGGTCGATGAGCGCCCTGCAGAACGGCGCCTCGAACAGCAGGTAGCTTGCAAGGTTCGACCCCGAGCGGCTGAGCGCCCCGGTCGGACGCAGCAGAAACCGCACCGAGCGCGGAAGCTCGTGCAGGAAGCGCGCCGCGACGCGCTCGATCGGATGGGAGGGCGCGACGAACAGAACCTTGATCGGGCGCAGCGACACGCTCGCGCTCGTGCGCGCGTCGGGCGGAATCGCCTCCAGCGTGCGGTTGATGCGCTGCAAGCGCTCGATGTCGACCATCAGGCTGTCGAGGAAGATGCTGTTCAGTGCATGGCCCGCGATCTGCGCCAGCGAGGGATAGATGTTGGAGCGCGCGCGCGCCTGCTCGATCGACTGCCGCCCGGTGCCGACCACCAGCACGCGATCCGCGCCGAGGTGCAGCGCGGGGCTGACCGGCGCGATCTGGCGCATCGAGCCGTCGCCGAAGTACTCGCGATGTACCTTGACCGCGGGGAAGATGAACGGCAGCGCCGACGACGCGAGCAGGTATTCCATCTTCATCGATACCGCGGCGCCGATCCTCTGGTTGCGCTCCCACCCCTCCAGGCCCGAGCCTCCCTGGAAGAACGAAACGCTCTGGCCCGAAGTGTAGCCGGAGGCAGTGACGCACACCGCGTAGAGCGCGCCCGAATCGATGTTCTGCTGGATGCGCTCGAACGAAAGCCTGCTCTCCAGCATCCGCCTGAGCGGGGTATTGTCGAGCAGCGAGACCGGATTGCGGTGCGAGACCAGCATCATCGACGACAGCCAGCGCGCGCCGCTCTTGGCGATGCTCCAGCTGTCGGTGCGGTAGATCTGGCTGCAGCGCATGTTCTCCCACTGCTCGAGCAGCGTCGCGACCGCGGCATTGAAATCGTCGGCCTGCGCGGCGAGCATCGCGGCGTTGATCGCGCCCGCGGATGTGCCGCAAAGGATCGGAAACGGGTTCTTCGCGGGGCTGCCGAGGATGTCCCGCACCGCCTTGATCACGCCGACTTGATACGCCGCGCGTGCCCCCCCGCCGGTGAGCACCAGGCCGGCGCGCGGGTGCGCGGGCCTCGGCAACGAGGCAAGGTTTACGGCAGAGTCTGCGCTCGCCATTCCCGGTCCAGGTCCGTGCTAGAACAGGCTCTGGTCCTGGCCGCGCGGGGCGTTCACGTCCACGACCGTCAGCGCGGTCATGTTGACGATTCGGCGCACGGTCGCGGACGGCGTGAGGATATGCACCGTGCGCGCAGCGCCGAGCAGGATCGGCCCGATCGTTACGCCGTCGCCCGACGCGGTCTTGAGCAGATTGAAGGCAATGTTCGACGCGTCGAGCGTGGGCATGATCAGCAGGTTCGCCTCGCCCTTCAAGCGTGAGCTCGGGAAAACCTTGAGGCGAATCTCCTCCGACAGCGCAGCGTCACCGTGCATTTCGCCTTCGACCTCGAGTTCGGGCGCGCGTTCCTGCAGGATCGCGAGCGCCTTCTGCATCTTCGCCGCCGAAGGCAGCCTGACCGAGCCGAAATTGGATGCCGACAGCAGCGCCACCTTGGGCATCAGGCCGAAGCGGCGCACTTCTTCCGCGGCGAGGATCGTCATTTCAGCAACGTGCTCCGCGTCCGGGTCGGGCGTGACGTAGGTATCGCAGATGAAGACCATGCGTTTGGGCAGCATCAGCGCATTCATCGCCGCGTAGTGCGTGACCCCGGGGCGCAGGCCGATGACCTGATCCACGTAGCGCAGGTGAAGCGCGTGCGTGCCGAAGGTGCCGCACAGCATGGCGTCCGCTTCGCCCTTGAGAATGAGCATGGCGCCGATCAAGGTATTGCGGCGCCGCATCTCGATCTTCGCGTACTCAAGCGAAACGCCCTTGCGCTCGGTAAGCTGGTGGTAGGTGCTCCAGTAGTCGCGGTAACGCGGATCGTATTCGGGGTTGACCAGATCGAACTCGCGCCCGGGCCGCACGCGCAACCCCAGGCGCTCGATGCGCTGCTCAATCACCGCTGGCCGTCCGATCAGCACCGGATTTGCGAGACCTTCGTCGGCAACGATCTGCACCGCGCGCAGCACCCGCTCGTCCTCCCCCTCGGCGTAGACCACGCGCCTGGGCGCCGCCTTGGCGGCCGAGAAGAGCGGTTTCATGATCAGCCCCGAGTGGTACACGAACTGCGTCAGCGATTCCCGGTAGGCCTCCAGATCGGCGAGTGGGCGCGTCGCGACGCCCGATTCCATCGCCGCCTTGGCGACGGCGGGCGCAACGCGCGCGATCAGGCGAGGGTCGAACGGCTTCGGAATCAAGTACTCGGGACCGAAGCTTATCGACTCGATGCCGTAGGCCTGCGCGACCTGCTCCGAGGTCTCAGCCTGAGCCAGATCCGCGATCGAGTGCACCGCCGCGAGCTCCATTTCCGTGGTGATGCTTGTCGCGCCGACATCCAGCGCGCCGCGGAAGATGAACGGGAAGCACAGCACATTGTTGACCTGATTCGGATAGTCGGATCCTCCGGTGGCGATGACCGCATCGGGTCGCACCTGCTTGACCAGTTCGGGGCGTATCTCCGGGTCGGGGTTGGCGAGCGCCAGGATCAACGGCCGTTCGGCCATCGTCTGGACCATCTCCGGCGTGACCACGCCGGCGGCAGAAAGACCGAGCAAGACGTCGGCGCCCTCAAGCACCTGGGCGAGCGTGCGCGCAGGCGTTTCCTTGGCGTAGCGCGCTTTGTCCGGATCCATTTCCTCCTTGCGTCCGCGGTAGACCACGCCCTTGATGTCGGTCACGGTGATGTTCTCGACCG
>JBOIFB010000318.1:0-3046 GCA_050741415.1 Burkholderiales bacterium
ACGGGCTGCGCACGGTCGGGCCGATCGCGATCGGCATGAGCCCGGTGCCCTGGCCGCGCTTTGCCGCGCTAGACCTCGTTGCGGCGATGGTGTGGGCGGCCGCCGTGGCGTCGATCGGCTACGTTTTCGGCGAGGCGCTCCAGGTATGGCTGGGCAGCCTGAAGCATATCGAGCACGCGCTCGCGCTCGTTCTGATCGCCGCCGGAGCCGCGCTCTGGTGGTTCCGCATGCGCAAACCGCGCCAAGAGGGAAAATGACGCATGGCACTGCCCGCTGAGCTGATACCGGGACTCGTCGGCCACGCCGAGCTCACCGTCGGCGAGGAGCACACCGCGCCGCGCATCGGCAGCGGCAAGGTGCACGTGCTCGCCACGCCGGTGATGATCAACCTGTTCGAGGCCGCGGCGCTCGCCGCCTGCGAGCACCTGCTGCCGCCCGGCCATCAGTCGCTCGGCACGGTGCTCGACGTGCGCCACATCGCCGCCACGCCGGTGGGGATGAAGGTGCGCGCGCGCGCCGAGGTGAGCAAGGTGGAGGGCCGCACGATCTTCTTTCGCGTCGAGGCGCACGACGAGCGCGACCTGATCGGCGACGGCGCGCACGAACGGGTAGTGGTCAACGTGGCGAAGTTCGACCAGCGCGTGCAAGCCAAGCTCGGGCCGCGCTAGCAGGATCGACCAATGCAGCTTCCCGAGAACTATCCGCAGCGCTTCCAGCTCGCCAACGAGGTGCACGCCCGCCCGCACGAGCCGCTCAAGGCGCCGGAGAAGGTGTTCTACCTCGCGGTGCTGGTGGACGCTGCGGCGCGGCAGCGCGAGCAGGCCCACGTGACTGCGCTGTGCGAGCGCTACGGCGGGCACCCGCCGCCGGCGGAGGCGATTCATTTCTCGGTCGACCTCGGCCCGTTGCGCCTGCGCTGGGAGCGCCACACCGAGTTCTCGAGCTATACCTTCTTCGTGCACGGCCCGGGGCCCGCGCCCTTCGCGGATCCCGCGGCGGGCGCGGTGCCGCCCGAATGGCTGGCCGGGATTCCGGGCCGCAGCATCGTCGCGCTGCACGCCGAGCTGGTCGAGCGCGGCAAGCCGATGCCGGGCGGCTCCGAAATCGCGGCTGCGTTCGGCGGCAACTACGTGGTCGGCGCCGCGGTGGGCGACGGTGCGGGCGCGGCGTTCACCGACTTCCGGGTGCACGCCGACGGCTGCGGCCGGGTGCTGGTGGTCGATCGCGAGTTCTCGCGCTATCAGGCCGGGCGCACGCTGCAGCGGCTGTTCGAGATCGAGACTTACCGCATGATGGCGCTGCTCGCGCTGCCGGTCGCGCGCGCGCTAGGGCCGCGCCTAGGCGCGATGGAACGCGAGCTGGCGCAGGTCGCCACGGCGCTGGCGCACGGGGCCCCGGGCGACGACGCGCTGCTCGACCAGCTCACGCGCCTCGCGGCCGAGGTGGAGAGCGCGGTGGGCGAGTCGCGCTACCGCTTCGGCGCCACGCGCGCCTATCACGACCTGGTCAACGGCCGCATCGGCGAGCTGCGCGAGCGAAGATTGCCCGGCACGCAGACGATCCGCGAGTTCATGCAGCGCCGGCTCGACCCGGCGATGGCGACCTGCGACTCGACCGCGCGCCGGCTGCTCGAGCTCTCGGAGCGCGTGGCGCGCGCGAGCAATCTTCTTTCGACTCGCGTCGGCGTGGCGCGCGAGCGCCAGAACCAGGAGCTGCTCGCGTCGATGAACCGCCGCGCGCGCCTGCAGCTGCGGCTGCAGGAGACGGTCGAGGGCCTGTCGGTGGTGGCGATCACCTACTACGCGGTGGGGCTGGTCGGCTACGCCGTCAAGGCGCTCGAGGCAGGCGGCGTGAGCGGCGTCGACCCGGCGCTCGCGATGGGGATCGCGATCCTGCCGGTCGCGGCCCTGGCCACGCTCGGCGCGCGCTACGTGCGGCGCTCGATCGCGCGCGCCGAGCGCTAGCCCGCGAACGCGAGCCAGGCCGCGGTGATCGCGAGCGTGGCGGCGGTGACCGGGATGCCGACGCGCGCGTGGCGGCGCCAGCCGATCTCGATTCCGTAGCGGCGCGCGGCGTCGACCACGATGATGTTCGCGATCGAACCGACGATCAGCAGGTTGCCGGCGAAAGTGGTGACCATCGCGAGCAGCGGGCCTGAGAAGGGCTCGGTCGCCAGCGGCAGCAGGAGCATCGTCGCCGGCACGTTGGAGACGACATTGGACAGCACGAAGCTCGCGGCGAACAGCGGCGCGGGGTGCGCGAGCGGCACGCCGGCGCCCTCGAGCGCGCGGATCGCCTCCTGCGCGAGGCCGGTCTGCTCGAGCGCGCCGTTGACCACGAACAGGCCGACGAACAGGATCAGCAGCGGCCAGTCGACCAGGCCGAGCATCTTCGCCGAGTGCAGGCGCCGGCTCGTGAGCAGGACGCCGGCGCCGACCAGCGCGGCGACGTCGCGCGGCCAGGAGGTGAACAGGAACACGAGCACCAGCGCCAGCGCCACCGCGAGACCCTTGGCGGTCTGCCAGGGATCGAAGCGCGCGAACGCCGGCAGACGCTCGCGCGTCTCGGGCGCGGGCCCGGCCTGCCAGCGCCCGCGCGCGCCGCGCGCGATCAGGGCCCAGGTGGCGGCGAGGCCGAGCGCGACGGGGACGATCGCCTCGAGAAAGTAGCCGCGGAAAGAAAGGTCGAGCTTCTGCCCGATCAGCATGTTCTGCGGGTTGCCGATCAGGGTCGCGGCCGAGCCGACGTTGGCCGCGCAGGCGAGCGCGAGCAGGTACGGCACCGGGTCGAGACGCCGCCGCAGGCAGGTATGGATCAGCACCGGCGCGATGGCGAGGCACACCACGTCGTTGCTGAACACCGCGGACAGCGAGGCGACGACCACGATCACCGCGCCCAGCAGCGCCGGCGGCGAGAGCGGCAGCGCGGCGACGCCCTGCGTGACCCAGGTGTAGAACCCGCCCAGGCGCATCTGGGCCGCGATCACCATGAACGAGAACAGCAGCAGCAGGGTCGGCAGGTGCACCGCGCGCGCCGCCTGCCCGGG
>JBOIFB010000319.1:0-3034 GCA_050741415.1 Burkholderiales bacterium
CGACCGAGGGCTTGGGCAGAGGGTGCATCACGCCCGCATCGTCGCGGTTGAACTGCATGAAAACGAGATTCCATATCTCGATGTAGCGGTCGCCCTCGGCGTCGAGCGAGCCCGGCGGGCCGCCTGCAATGCCTTCGCCGTGGTCGTAGAAGATCTCGCTGCAGGGGCCGCAGGGGCCGGTCTCGGCCATCTGCCAGAAGTTGTCCGACTGGTACTTCTGTCCGCCCGGCTTGTCGCCGACGCGTATGCAGCGCTCCTTCGGCACGCCGATCTCGCGCGTCCAGAGGTCGTAGGCCTCGTCGTCGGTGTGGTAGACCGTGGTCCAGAGCTTCTCGGCCGGCAGTCGGTAGACCTCGGTCAGCAGCTCCCAGGCGAAGCGGATCGCGTCCTGCTTGAAGTAGTCGCCGAACGAGAAGTTGCCGAGCATCTCGAAGAAGGTGTGATGGCGTGCGGTATAGCCGACGTTTTCGAGGTCGTTGTGCTTGCCTCCCGCGCGCACGCAGCGCTGCGAGGTCGTGGCGCGACGGTAGGGACGATGCTCCTTGCCCAGGAACACCTCCTTGAACTGCACCATTCCGGAATTGGTGAACAGCAGCGTCGGGTCATTGCCCGGCACGAGCGGACTCGAGGCCACGACGGCATGGCCCTTCGACTTGAAGTACTCGAGGAAGCTCGAGCGGATCTGGCTGGACTTCATCGGCCTGCGTCGGGCGAAAGCGTTTGATATTACAGCAAGTCTCAGCGCCCCTCGAAGTAGCCCGCGGCCGCCAGCTCGAGCATCGACTCGCGGGTGAACTCGGCGCGCGGCGCGTCCCCCCCGATGACGAACATGAGCACCGAGTATCTGCGTTTGCTTCCGCGCGTGGCATTCATGAAGCGCCGCGACACGCCGGCCGGAAACGAGATCACGTCCAGCGGCTTGAGGTCTACGTGCTCGATGCCTCCCTTTACGTTCTCCCAGCTCGCGCGCCAGATGCCGCTGACGGCGATGAAGGTTTCATTGGTGTCGTGATTGTGGAACATCGGCCCGCGCCCGGGCAGCGCGCGGCAATACCCGAGGTTGAAGCCCTCCGAGATTTTGATCGCCGCCAGGCGCGAGGCCTTGTCGCCGACCGGCGAGGTGACGGCACCCCGGTTTTCGCCCTTGGGCGGCTGGAAGCCGATCACGTTGTATAGAATCCGCTCGCATCCGGGATAGCGGCTGTCGGGCAGGCCGCCATCGAAGCCCTTGAGCTTGTCGAACCGCGCAACGCGCTTGAGCATGTCCTTGCGCGAGACGCGGGTTCGGCGCAGCTTTTCGCGATACATCATGTCTCCTCCTCGATGGTTGCAGGCATTCGAATGCGTGTAGATTATCGCCTGTTCACCCGCGGCGCGGCGCGCGCGTGGCACTGACCACTGACTTAGGAAATGAAACTCGGATATTTCACCATGCCGCTGCATCCGCCGCAGCGCAGCTACGTCGAGACCTTGAAGGAGGACCGTGCCGCGATCCTGCTCGCGGACCGGCTCGGCTATTGCGAGGCGTTCGTCGGCGAGCACGTCACCGACATCGCCGAGTCGGTCACCAACTGCGCCGCCTTCCTCGCCAGCCTGGTGCACGACACCAAGCAGATCAAGCTCGGCACCGGCACCCTCAATCTGCCCAATGGCCATCCGGCCCAGCTAGCCGCCACCGTGTCGATGCTCGACAACATGCTCGAAGGCCGCTTCATCGTCGGCATCAGCCCCGGCGGGCTGCCTTCGGACTGGGAGGCGTTCGGCAACATGGGCGCGGACCGCACCGCCATGTTCGTCGAATGCATCGACCACATGATCGCGATCTGGACCGGTGCGCCGCCCTACAATCTCACCGGTCGGTTCTGGAATATCTCGACCGAGAAGACCATGATCCCCGAGATCGGCCAGGGCATCATCCCGAAGCCGTTCCAGAAGCCGCATCCGCCCATCGTCGTCACCGCGGTCGAGCCCTTTTCGAAGGGCGTCGCCGAGGCAGCCAAGCGCGGCTGGGACTCGATCTCAGCCAACTTCCTGCTGCCGCAGTGGGTCAAGTCGCACTGGCCGAAGTACGCCGAGGGCTGCGCCGCTGGCGGGCGCAAGGCGGACCCGGCCAACTGGCGCGTGGCGAAGACCGTGTTCGTCGCCGACGACGCGGCCACCGCGCGCGAGTACGGCTTCGGTCCTGGCAGCCCCTACCGCTTCTATTACGAGCAGCTGCTGCTCAAGCTCAAGCGCGCCGGGCGCGTCAACCTGTTCAAGGACTCCAAGAACGCGCCCGACGAGCAGGTAACGCTCGATAGCGTGGTCGACAGCCTAGTGATTGCGGGCACGCCCGGGCAGGTAACCGAGCAGCTGCTCGCCTTTCGCGCAACGACGGGCGATTTCGGTACCCTGCTTTACTGCGGCATCGACTGGGTCGACGCGAAGCTCGCGCGCCGCTCGATGGAGCTGATGGCGCAGGAAGTCATGCCCGCGGTAAACCGCGCAATAGGAGGATGACGATGGCACAGGGCAAGCTGCCGCGCGAGCGGGTTCCGTACTCGGCGATCGTCGACCGCCCTCCGCTCAAGCTGCCCGGCGGCGCGCGCATGGCGGTGTGGACCATCGTCAACGTCGAGGAGTGGTCGATCGAGCGCAACATGCCGCGCACCGTGCTGCCGCCGCCGATGGGCCAGCCGCTGCAGCCCGACCTGCCGAACTGGGCCTGGCACGAGTACGGCATGCGCGTGGGCTTCTGGCGCTTCGTCGAAACGCTGGCGCGCTGCAAGGTGACTCCGACCATGGCGGTCAACGGTTCGGTGCTCAAGAGCTACCCGCGCATCGCCCAGGCCGCGCGCGACGCGAGCTGGGAGTTCATGGGGCACGGCTACCTGCAGGGCCCGATGCACAATGTCACCGACCAGCGCCAGGCGATCCGCGACACGATCGAGGCGATCCGCTCGTTCACCGGCAAACCGCCGCGCGGCTGGGAAAGCCCCGGTCTGACCGAGACCTACGACACGATCGACATCCTGCACGAGGAAGGCCTCGAGTA
>JBOIFB010000320.1:0-3033 GCA_050741415.1 Burkholderiales bacterium
CACCTACGAGGCTCTCCCCCCGAAAGGCCATCGCCCGACGCCGCATTCGATAGTGTCTACGACGATGAGGTTCGCGTTCTCTCGGCGCAGCATTGGACGCCCGTTCGGGTCGCAGCGCGCGCCGCGGAGTTGCTGACGCAAGCTGGTGCGACGCGGATCCTGGACGTCGGGGCGGGAGTGGGGAAGTTCTGCATTGTTGGTGCGGTCACGACGCCCGCCCATTTTGTCGTACCCGCTGCGCAGACCCCGGGCTGCCGACCTGAACGGGAGACGGGCAGACTGGGGCCATGACGAACGGAAAGCCGACGACGGGCTCAGGACTGCGCGGATGGTTTCTGTTCCGCCGGCGGGTTGATCGTGGGCGGGACGGTGAGCGAGCCGAGGTCGGCTGCGAGCTCGATGGAGTCGAGCCGGTCGCGGGTGCGCGGCCAGAACTTGGGCGCGAGCTCGAGGAAGCGGTCACGGGGCCAATGCGGCAGGACCCGCAGCAAGTCGCGCAGGTAGGCCTCGGGGTCGAGGGCATGGAGCCGGGCGGAGGCGATGAGCGAGAAGAGGTGACCCGCGGACTCGGCGTGGTCGTCGGAGCCGACGAATATCCAGGCGTTTCTGCCGACGGCGATGGTTCTGAGGGCGCGCTCGGATCCGTTGTTCGTAGGCTCGAGACGGCCGTCGTCGAGGTAGCGCATGAGCGCGGCCTTGTTGCGGACGGAGTAGCCGAGAGCAGAGCGCAGGAGACCGCGCTGATCTTTGACGAGCGCGAACTGCTCCTCGGCCCAGTCGAAGAAGGCCTCGAGGTGCGGTCGCGCGTGCGCCTGTCGCAGCGCCGTGCGCTCGACGGGTGGATGGCGCTTCCATTTGCGTTCGAGGGCGAAGACGCGACCGAGCCGCGCCAACCCTTCGCGGGCCACGGCGCTCTTGGCGATGGTCGCCTCCCAGTACCGCCTGCGCGCGTGGCTCAGACAACCAACCTCTGTACACTCGGCGCGGTCGGCATCGCCGCCGCCGTCGAGCGGGTCTTCGGGCGGTGGCTTGAACAGGATGTCGTAGACGCTCTTGGCGTCGGCCTGCACGTAGCCGGAGAACCCCTTGAACATCTCGCCGACGGCGGCCGAGGTCTCGCGCGGCGTGTACTCGAAGAAGACGTGATCGCGATCGGCGATCTGGACGAAGTAGTGGCCGCGGCGGCACGGCTGTCGCCGCCGCTGCGGGTCGCGCGCCGGCTGGACCAGCACGCCGGTGGCGTCGGTGGAGATGCAGAAGGCGGTCTTCATCGCGTCGGCCCGCATGGCGGCAACCACGGTGGCGCCCAGCGTCGCGCCAGCGTGCTCCGCCCACCGGCACATGGTGCCGCGATCGAGCGGCAAGCCGAGGCGCGCGAAGCGGTGCTCCTGGCGATGGAACGGCAGGCCATCGCAGTACTTGTCGACGAGGACGTGCGCGACGAGGGAGACCGAGGCGATCGCGCGCGGGAAGATCTCGGGCGGCACGGGCGCGGTGGCGATCTGGGTGGTCTCGGGCGATGGATTGTTGGCGTCGGGGACGCGGTACTTGACGCGCGCGAGGACGAGGCGCCGCGGACCGCCGCGCTGCCAGGCGATCTTGGCCGACTCCTCGAAGCCGATGCGCTCGGCCTGGCCTTGTGCGACGAGGACCTCGACCGCCGGGTCGGGGATCTCGACGCGCTCCTCGGGCATCTTGATCTGGCGCAGGTCGCGCCGCCCCTTGGGCTTGGGCCGTGAGCCGCCGTTTTTTCCGTCGGCGGCATCGCTGGCCGGACCGATTCCAAGGGTGCCGGCGAGCTTGTCGAGCGCGGCGAGCTTGTCCTTGAACTCGAGCTCGAGCTGCGTGGTGTCGACGCGCTCGGCCTTGGCAATGAAGATGCGCCGACGCATGAGCTCGACCTCGAGCCACAAGCGATCGTAGGCGGCGCGCAGCTCGTCGCGCTCACGCAGCAACTCGGCGATGCGCGTATCCCGCTCGTTGAGCGCGGCTTCGAGCGCTGCGATTCGCGCCGCCGCGTCGGTGGAGCGGGTGCTCGTCGAGGAATCGGCGTCGGCCATCGAGTGCGCGCAGTGATAACCAAAGCGCGATCGTCTTGTCGATTAAAAACGTCAATGGACGCTCGGTCGTCGTCGCTTCGCTGTCGGCGCGTCGATGTCGATGCCGTCGAGCAGCGCCTCGAGCGCGCGCTCGTCGATCACCACGCTGCTGGCCCGTGGGTCCGGCGACGCGGGCAACCTGAAGGTCCCAGCGTCCAATCGCTTGTAGAAAACGCACATTCCCGAGCCATCGAAGAACAGAACCTTCAGCGCCGCACGGTGCTTCCCGAAGAAGATGAAGAGCGCGCTCGAGCGCGCCTCACGCCCGATACGCTCCTCGACGATGCCGCTCAACCGATCGAAGCTCCATCTCAGATCGATCGGCTCCAACGCCACGAACACCTCGACACCGTGGGGGATCATCGCGTGCCTCCGTGCGCCGCGAGCACCTCGAGCACCGCGACCAACGTGGCGCGATCGAATCCAGGCCGAACCACGACGCGGACTGCTCCGACCTCGATGTCCAATGATGGATCGATGGGCGTGGACGCGTTCGACACCGCGATCGATGCCGGCGTCGGCGCTGTCGCCGCCTTCGGAGGCGTTGCTGCCAACGGCGCCGCCCGGGCAGGTGTGGACATCTTGGTCGGTATTGCCGTCGGAGTCGCCGCCATCGCCGGGACCTCCGCCACCGGACCGGTTTCCGTCGTCCCTCGCACGACGCGCACGATCCGCACCTCCGGCACATCCACCGTCGGTCGCCGTCGTTCCGTCTTCCCCAGCTTGTACGCCCAATGCCGTAGCCCGTTCGCGCTGAAGCCTCGCCCGTCGCTGTACTGCTCCGACGTCAATCCGCTCTCGCGCCAGCTCTCAACCCGCTCAGCCCACTTCTGCTCGGTCGCTGTCATGCCCTCCGGTATGCATCAGCCCGTCGCTCCCCGAAAGCGCGGGGTCCGTGCAGCGCGTACACTCGTCCTGCTGCCCAGGCTCGACC
>JBOIFB010000321.1:0-3027 GCA_050741415.1 Burkholderiales bacterium
GCATGACCTCGAGCTCGCCGCTTGCGAGGTAGGCGCGGTTGACGTCGGTGATTTCCAGCTCGCCGCGCGCCGAAGGCTTGAGCTTGCGCGCGATGTCGACCACGCGGTTGTCGTAGAAATACAGTCCCACTACCGCGTAGCGCGACTTCGGCTGCCGCGGCTTTTCCTCGATGCTGACGGCTTTGCCGCGGTGATCGAACTCGACCACGCCGTAGCGCTGCGGGTCTTTCACCGGGTAGGCAAAGACGGTGGCACCGCGGCCGCGCGCGGTGGCGCGCTGCAAGAGCTGTGCGAGCTCGTTGCCGTAGAAGATGTTGTCCCCGAGCACCAGCGCAACCGGGTCTGCGCCGATGAATTCTCGCCCGACGATGAACGCCTGGGCGAGCCCCTCGGGCCGCGGCTGAACCGCATAGCGAAGCTTGATCCCCCACTTGGAGCCGTCGCCGAGCAGCTGCTCGAAGCGCGGCGTGTCCTCCGGCGTCGAAATAACGAGGATTTCGCGGATCCCGGCCAGCATCAGGGTCGAAAGCGGGTAGTACACCATCGGCTTGTCGTACACCGGCAAGAGCTGCTTGGAGACGACCTGCGTCACCGGATAGAGCCGCGTGCCCGAGCCGCCGGCGAGGATGATTCCCTTCATGAGCACTGCGCCCGTTTGCCGCGCCGGTTCACGCCCAAGACACCAACATGACCTGCTCGCCGTAGCGCGCCACGGTGCACCGGAGCAGCACGTGAGTGTCGAGCAGCAGCCTCACCGTTTCCCGCCCCCGCCCTCGAAGAGATCGAGCAGGTCTTCCGGCAGCGGGGCGTTGAAATCCTTCCCGATCCGGATGCGCCCCTTCATGCTCCCGCGCCCGCGCTGACGCGCTCGATGAGTTTGGAGAACTGGGTCTTGGCCTGGTGGATAGTGACTGTTTCCATGCGGCGTCCCGATCGAACTTAGCCAAGTCTAGTCCGTACCCCAGCGGAACGGTCAAGCCGTATCCTGCACGGGGTAGAGCCGCCTCCAGGCAGTCGGAGTAATATCCAACAAAATCCGTTGGAGGGTTGCAGCATGGACCGCTCATCCGTCGTTCACTCCGACCCTGAAATTCTGGGTGGTATCCCCGTATTCGTCGGCACCCGCGTCCCTGTCCAAGCGCTCATCGACTACATCGAGGGTGGACACGCCCTGGAACAATTCCTTGACGACTTTCCAACCGTTACGCGGGAGCTCGCGATTGCGGCACTTGAGCAGGCCAAAGCCCATTTGATCGCCGATGCGCGTGCTGCTTGACGAGTGCGTTCCACGCGCGCTTCGAAATGAGCTTCCCGGGCATGAGGTCAAGTCGGTCATGGAGGCCGGCTGGTCCGGGGTCAAGAATGGCGCACTGTTGGAGCTTGCCGCAAAAGAATTTGACCTTCTGCTAACGGTGGATCGCAACTTGGAGTACCAACAGAATTTCAGCGGTGTTTCCATTGCTGTCATCGTCATTCACGCCAAGAGCAACGACATCGTTTTGCTCCGGCCGCTAATGCCTGCGGTGCTTGCGGCAATGTCCGACGCGAAGCCTGGGGTCGTAACCCATGTACACGGCTGAGTTTCGTCCACACGCGCTTCCCGGGCGAACTCGAGCGCTGCAATGGCCTGCGCCTTTGAAACGGATGGGAACGAGCGCAAAAACTGGTCCAACGAGTCGCCGGCCTCGAGACAGTCGAACAGATTTTTCACCGGAACGCGGGTGCCGACGAAAACCGGCATCCCACGCTGGATATCGGGATCGGAGTGAACGATCCGCTGTTTCACGGGAATTGCCTCCTGCGATGCCTTTCGAGATGATACCCCGAGCGTCTAGCCGAGGCTGAGTCAAGCCGCGCCGCGCGCGCCGTAGTTCGTGGCGAGCCAGTCGCGGTACGCGCCGCTCGTCACCTCTTGGGTCCAGGTCCGATTGGCGAGGTACCAGCGCACAGTTTTCTCGAGCCCGGACTCGAAGCTCTCCTGCGGCCGCCAGCCAAGGGCGCTGCGAATCTTTGCGCTGTCGATCGCATAGCGGCGGTCGTGACCGGGGCGATCCTTGACGAACTCGATCAGGTCGGCGTAGCCGCCGCGGCTACGCGGCTGTGTCCGGTCGAGCAAATTGCAGATCAGCCGCACCACCTCGATGTTGGTGCGTTCGCTGTTGCCGCCGATATTGTAGGTCTCGCCGGGGCGCCCCTTGTCGAGCGCGAGGCGCACGGCGGCGCAGTGATCGAGCACGTAGAGCCAGTCGCGCACGTTCTGGCCGTCGCCGTACACCGGCAGCGGCTTGCCGGCGAGCGCGTTGTGGATCACGAGCGGGATCAGCTTCTCCGGGAACTGGTAGGGGCCGTAGTTGTTCGAGCAGTTGGTGGTGAGCGCCGGCAGGCCGTAGGTGTGGTGATAAGCGCGCACCAGGTGGTCGGAGGCCGCCTTGGATGCCGCGTATGGGCTGTTGGGCGCGTAGGGCGTCTGCTCGCTGAAGGCGGGATCGCTCGCGCCGAGCGAGCCGTAGACTTCGTCGGTCGAGACGTGCAGGAAGCGAAAGTGATCCTTCTCCGCCTGGGGCAGCGCCGTCCAGTGCGCGCGCGCCTCTTCGAGCAGGCTGAAGCTGCCTACCACGTTGGTCTGCACGAACTCGGCCGGCCCTTCGATCGAGCGATCGACGTGGCTTTCGGCCGCGAAATGCACGATCGCGCGCGGCCGGTGCTCGGCGAACAGCCGGCGCACCAGCGCCCGGTCGCAGATATCGCCCTGCACGAACGCGTGGCGCGGGTCGCCGTCGAGCGCGGCGAGGTTGCGCAGGTTGCCGGCGTAGGTCAGCTTGTCGAGGTTGAGCACCGCCTCGCCCGTCTCCGCTATGGTGGAGAGGACGAAATTCGAGCCGATGAAGCCGGCGCCGCCGGTGACGAGGAGCATGGCGCGATTCTACTGGAGCGCCTCGCTGCGCTCCGCGGCGTACTGGATCCGGTATAGCTTGGCGTAGGTACCCTCGCGCGCCAGCAGCTCGGCGTGGCGGCCCACTTCCACCA
>JBOIFB010000322.1:0-2988 GCA_050741415.1 Burkholderiales bacterium
GATGGCGGGAATGTCGGCTGGGGCGGCAGGGCGGATGGAAACGGCGGACATGGGCCGCATTATTCGTAAGCATACGGTGAAGGCCGCGGGTTGGCGATGTCGGGCTACATCGCCGGTGCTCATGCCGCGATACGACGAGCTCGTTCGGCGGCCCAATTCCACGGCAGGAATTCCTCGAGCCCGCGGGCTGGGTGTTCGGCGATGCGAGCCAGCACGTCAGCGAGCCATGCTTGCGGGTCCACGCCGTTGAGCTTCGCCGTCACGATCAGCGTCGCCATGACGGCGGCGCGGTCGGCGCCGCGTTCGGAGCCCGCGAACAGCCACGACTTTCGTCCCAGCGCGAAGCCGCGCAGCGCGCGTTCGGCCGCATTGTTGGTGAGACAGATGCGGCCGTCGTCGATGAAGCGCGCGAACCGTTCCCAGCGGCGCAGCATATAGTCGATCGGCTTTGCGACAGCGGATGAGTTCGACAGGCGGGCGCGCTGTTCGCGCAGCCACGCTCCCAACGCCGCCAGCAAGGGCGCGCTCTGCTCCCGGCGCACCCGCAGCCGTTCTTCGACGCGCTGTCCGTTGATGCCGCGCTCGATGTCGAACAGGGCGTCGATCCGCCTGACCGCTTCGAGCGCGACCGGTGAGATCGCCGCTGCTTGTCTGCCGCGCCGGGCATTGGCCGCAATGTCGGCGAGTTCGAAGAACTGCCGTCGGGCATGCGCCCAGCACAGCGCGGATGTAACCGGCCCCTGCGCGCGCGAGGCGTCGTACAGCTCGTTGTAGCCACTATAGGCGTCGGCCTGCAGGATGCCTGTGAAGCCATGCAGGTGCCGCGCGGGATGCTCATGCCGCCGGTCACGCGATGCGTAGTAAAGCGCAGCCGGTGGCGCATGGCCGCTAAACGGGCGATCGTCCCGGACATAGGTCCAGATGTGCCCCTTGATGGTCTGGCCCTTGGCCAGGATCGGCACCGTGGTGTCGTCGCCGTGCAGCCGCTCGGCGGAAAGCACATGGCGCTCGATCAGCTCATGTAGCGGCCGCAGCACCGTCGCGCAGACGCCGACCTGGTCGGCCAGCGTCGACAGGCTCAGCTCGATGCCCTCCCGCGCGTAGCGTTCGCTCTGCCGGTTCAATGGCTGATGCTGGCCGAACTTCTCAAACAGGATCATCGCCAGCAGGTTCGGCCCGACAAAGCCCCGCGGCGTCACATGGAACGGCGCCGGCGGCTGCGCGATCGTCTCGCAGTCCCGGCACGAGAACTTCTCCCGCACCGTCTGGATCACCTTCCACCGGCGCGGGATTACCTCCAGCGTCTCGGTGATGTCCTCGCCGAGCTTCGATAGCTTCCGCGACCCGCAGCAAGGACAGCTCTCCGGCGCTGCAATCACGACGCGCTCGCGCGGCAGGTGGTCGGGGAATGGTTGGCGCGACGGTCGCTTGCGCTGGAACGGTGTAACACCCTGCGTCCGCGCCGCGGCCCGCTCGGCTGCCAGTTCGTCTTCTGTCGCCGTGGCCTCAAGCTCCTCGAGCTCAAGCTCCATCTGCTCCAGCAGCCGCGCCTTACGCTCCGAGCCGGTGCCGTAAAGTTGCCGGCGCAGCTTCTCGATCTCGAGCTTGAGATAGCTGACCAGGGCCGCCTCGGCCTTCGCGCTCGCCGCAACCGCCTCCGCCCGCAGGCGCGCAGCGCGCTCGGCGATGATCATCGCATGCGCGGTGGCAAGATCGGAAGGCAGCGATTCAGATGGCGATGTCACGCAGCGATGGAATCATATCCATCCCGATCCGCAAGCCAAAATTATCATCCAACCGAGGTCGGACGCCACGTCTGCTGTGGATGTCGCCAATCGATGCCGGACAAGAGGTAACCGAGTTGCGCCGGTGAGATCGCCACCACGCCGTCAGCCGGGCTCGGCCACAGGAAGCGGCCCCGTTCCAGCCGCTTCGTGAATAGGCACGCGCCCTGACCATCGTGCCAGATCACCTTCAGCAGATTCCCGCGCCGTCCCCGAAAGCAAAACAGATGGCCGCCCAAGGGATCGCGATGCAGGATCTCCTGGACCTGCAGCGACAGGCTGGCAAATCCCTTCCGCATGTCGGTGGTACCGGTCGCAAGCCACACCCGCACGCCAGTCGGCAGCGGGATCATAGTTGCTCCAGGCCACGCACGATCCGAACCAGAGCCGCAACGTCGATACCAGGCTCGACGACGACACGGCGGCCATTCGCGGTCACAATCTCGATGCGGCCGTCCTGCAATGCGCTCCGCTCGCATGCCCTGACCTCGGGCGTCATGATCGCCGGAACAAATCCAGTCGCGGCGGCCTCCTCGCCAAACCGACCCTCGCGCCATGCCTTGCGCCAGTTCAGCAGAAGCTGCCGCGATATCCCATGCCGACGCGCCGTTGCAGCCCCAAGCCGAGGCCCAGACAGACTCTCATGCACGATCCTCAACTTCTCAGAATCCGTCCAGCGCCGGCGCCGGCCCATATTGACCACTTCCAGACGCCGAATCTGACTGTCGCTATCGATGTTCATAACGACAGTCAGCACCGCCAACCCTCACTGCGGCAAGGCGGCCCCCGCCGGGCGGTTACCATTATTCCACCAAATCCGCAAAAGAAAACGCCCCGGCGCTTGGCCGGGGCGTTTGTGATCGTGGCGTTGCGGGCGCTTAGCGCCGGTCGCCGACCAGGCGCAGCAGCATCAGGAACAGGTTGATGAAGTCGAGGTAGAGCGACAGCGCGCCCATGACGGCCTTGCGGCCCATGGTGCCGTCGTCGTCCATCGAGTCGTACATCTCCTTGATCCGCTGCGTGTCCCAGGCGGTCAGCCCGGCGAACACGCCGACGCCGATGATCGAGATCGCGAATTGCAGCGCCGAGCTCGCCAGGAACAGGTTGACGAGGCTCGCCAGGATGATCCCGAACAGGCCCATGATCATGAACGAGCCCATCGCCGACAGGTCGCGCTGCGTGGTGTAGCCGTAAAGGCTCAACG
>JBOIFB010000323.1:0-2964 GCA_050741415.1 Burkholderiales bacterium
AGCGCGAGCGGCGCGCTGTCGGCCTGCCGCCGCTTGGCGGGCTCGATGTATTCACTCTCGATCTGCATCGACTGCGAGATGTCGGGTAGCTGATCGCGGGTGCGCACCGATGGTTCCCGCTGGGTGTCGCCGGCAATCCCGAGCTCGCCTGCGGGCGGCGATGAGGCCGGCTGCTCGCTCTCGGCTTGGCGCTGCGCTTCCTGCTTGGCCTTCTCGGCCTTCTTGAGCGCGTCGAGCAGCAGGCTCACGTCAGTTGCCCGCGGCGGGCCGGCTCGGGTTCGGCTTGGTGAAGTAGTCCTTGCCCGGAAGCAGGCTGCGGAAATCGCGGAAATCGCCGCTGACGCTCGGATCGTTGATTACGGTTGCGCGCAAGAAGATGACGAGCTCCGTCTTCTGATTCTGGTCCTTGCGCTGCTCGAAAATCGACCCTATGCCGGGGATACTATTCAATCCAGGAATGCTGTCTTCGGTCTTGTTTACCTGATCCTGCATCAGGCCCCCGAGGACGGCGATCTGGCCGCTTTGCACGCGCAACACGGATTCCATCTCGCGCGTCTGGATCACCGGGATCAGGCTTGGAATAGACGGTGTACTGCAATTGTTGACGCCGACGCCGCATGGGTTTGCCAGCGCGGGATTCGGATCCGAGACGTCGGACACGTGACGCGAAATCGTCGGCCGCACGTCCAGCAGGATTGCGTCCGCGGCACTAATCTGGGGTACCACGCTCATAATGAACCCAACGGGCACGGAATTGACCGTGGTGGTGAATGTCGTCTGAACCGGACCTTGCGTCGGCGTGGTGGTGTTCGCCTGGACCGTAAAGTAGACCAGGTTATCCACCACCTTCAGCATCGCAGTCTGATTGTTGAGCACACTGATCTTCGGGCTCGAAAGCACGCGCACGCTGCCGAAAGATTCGAGCAATTTTACGGCAGACGTGAATCTGTTGTTGTCCAGAGCATAGCCAATGATGAACGCGTTTGTGCTGATGCCGGCAGGTGTGCCGGCCGACGACTGCTGGAACTGGAACCCGGACGAGCCGGTGCGCAACTTCGACCAGTCGATACCGCGCTGGTATTCGTTATTGAGCTGGACCTCGGCGATCGTCGCCTCGATCAGGACCTGGCGCCTTGCGCTCGCCATCACCTGGTCGAGGAATTCCTGGATCCTGGCGTGCTGGCGCGAAGTGGCGCGGATGCTGAGGATGCCCGTTTCCGGGTTGGCGATGACCGACGCAGCTTCGCGGAACGCAACCGGCACCGCGCTTGGCGCCGCGGCCTTCGCCGCCTGCTGCTGCCCCGCGGCGGCCGGTGCCTGCTGGAGTGCGGGTGTTGCGGTGCTCGCAGGCAGAATCTTGTCGGTCTCACGCAGGATGTCCTTCACGTTGGCGATCAGCGTGTCCCAGAACTTATTGCTCGAATCGGAGGTGATGGTTGCGGTTGAATTGTTCTGCCCCGAGCTCCCGGTCCCTCCGCCGGCGCCGGTGGAACTACCGCTGACCTGGGTCGAAAGGTTGGCGACGCTCTTCGCGTCGCGCGTCAGGTTGACGTAGTCGACGCGGTACACGTGCAGGTAGGGCGTATCGCGCATGACGACCAAGTCCTGGCCGTGCAGTTCGTAGCGCAAGTCGACCTGGCGCCCGATGCGCGTGAGCAGCTGGGGCAGGGTCTGGTCGATCGCGTTGAGCGTCACTTTGCCGGTGATGCCGGGCTCGATGTCGACGTTGACCTTGGCGTCGCGCGCGAGTGCGAACAGCAGGTCGTGCACGTCCACGTTGTTGACCACCACGCTGTAGGTTTCCGGACGCGCGGTCGGCTCCGGCGCGGGCAGCACCGGCGCGACCTGCACCGGCGGCGGGATCTGGCCTTCGGCGCCGGGCACCTCGGCGGCGCTGATGTGGGTCGGCGCGGGCTTGAGCGGAATCTGTCCGCAGCCGGCGAGCAGCGCGGCGATGATTGCGGAGGCAGCGATGTTTCTTCGGTTCATGGCGCCCGTCCCTGCGCGGGGAGCATAGCACGATCCCTTCTTTAGGAAACCCCGCTAAGCGATTGTCGCGCGGAGTTTTTCCGCACTTTGACAACTCACATCGGACGGCGCAGGTCGGCGAAGCTTCGGGGGGTGGTGCGGAACTCGTTCCGATACTTCGGCGGCAGCCTGCGCTCGGCTTCGAGCGCGGCCGCGCGGTCCGGGAAATCGCCGTAGACCACACGCAGGCGGTAGCGGCGCCCGTTCGCCAGCGGGATCACGTACACGTCCGGCAGCAGAGCCAGATCGTGCGCGCGGGACAGGAACCGCTCCATGCGCGCCGGGTCGCTGCTGTCGGTGATGAACAGCTCGACGCTGTAGCGCTCGTCCGGCTCGCGCTCGAGCAGCGCGCGCGCGGCGGCGATGCGCCCGCCCAGCAGGACCTGGCCGCCGCTGTCGAAGCGCTCGATGCGTTGCACCTGCTCGCGGTTGAGCAGCGGCGCGGCGGCGGGCGATGCGGCCTTCGGCGCCGGATCGGCGGGCGGTTTTGTCGGCACCGCCGGCGCGGGCGGCGCCGGCTTGGCGGGGGCCAGAGCAGGGGCCGCGGCGGGCTTTGCGGCGACTGCGGCGGGCGGCGCGACACGCGGTGCGGACGGCGCCCAGTGCACGGCGAGGCCGATCACGATTCCCGCCACCAGCGCCACGCCGAGGTAGAGCGCCGGGCGCTTCGCGCCGCGCAAGGGCGAGAACTCGGAATCGGCGATCGCCGCCCGCGCATGCCGGGCGGTGATTGCGTGCGTGTCCGCGCTGAAAGCGGAAAGCAGCGACTTGTCGGCCAGGATGTTGATGCGCCGCGTCAGGCCGCCGGATGCGCGTGCGATGAGCGTTACCGCCTTGGGCGTGAACACGTCCGGGCCGCGGTAGCCCGCGGCGCGCATGCGGAACGACAGATAGCGCGCGACCTCCGCTTCGGACAGCGGGCGCATGCGGAAGCTG
>JBOIFB010000324.1:0-2957 GCA_050741415.1 Burkholderiales bacterium
CGCCAGGTCTGCGGGCTGGCGCGCGCCGAGCTGCAGATCATCTACGGCCTGCCGGGCGACAGTCCCGAGGGATTCCGCCGCACGCTCGCGTACGCGCGCACGCTGCCGGCGAGCGTGCGCGCCTATCATTGCCTCGTGCTGCCGGACGCGCTCATGACGCGCTCCAAGCCGGAATGGGACGTCTGCTACGATCCGGTCACGCTGCGCATGACCTCCTGCAAGGGCTGGAGCGCCGAGCAGCTGCAGGAGACGAACGCCTGGATCACGAACGAGGCGCGCGCCGCCGGCGGCAAGGCCGGCGACTTCTGGTGGCATTTTCCAGCGGCTTCGAGGGCCTGAGCGGGCGTGGCTAGCGTCGCGACAGCGCCGCGCAGCGGACGCAGGGTGGCGCTGCTCGCGCGCTACCCGGAGCGCGATCCGGCCATGCCGCAGTTCATCTCCAATCACGGCGTACGCATGGTCGAGGCCACGCTGCGTGCCGCGAGCCTGTCCGGGCTCGAGCTCAGGGTATGGGATCTGATCGGAGGTTCTATCGAAGCGGTGGTGGACGAGGTCCTCGCCTACGATCCCGACGTGGCGGGCTTCTCGACCTACCTTTGGTCGTTCCCGTTTTTCGTCGAGGTAGCCGAGGCGCTGAAGCGGGATGATCCGCGCCGGGTGGTCGTTTTCGGCGGCCCCTCCGCGCGCCCGAGCATGCTCGGGCAGACGCCGTTCCGTGCTGCCAGGGAGTGGATCGACGCGCTGGTGATCAACGAGGGCGAGCACAGCTTTCTCGAAATCGTCGCGCAAGCCGACCGCGGCGCGGCCGGCCTGGCCGCGATCCCGGGACTCGCGCTGCCGGCGGCGGTGCAGGGGTGGTGGGAAACGCCCGCCCGGCCGCTGGGCGACCTGAACGAGCTGCCGTCGCCGTACGGCATGGACCTGGTCCCGCACGGCGGGCTCGGAGTGCTGCAGACCTACCGCGGTTGCCCGTTCACCTGCTCGTTCTGCGAGTGGGGCACGCTCGAGTCGCCCAAGCGCGTGCGCGAAGTAGACCATCTGTGCGCCGAGTTCGCCGGCATGGCGCGCCACGACGTCGGCGGCGCGATCGAGGTCGACGCGGGGCTCAACCTGAACCAGCACGCCTTCCGCAACCTGCGCGAGGCGGCGGACCGGACCGGGTTCTTCCGCGACCGTCATCTGATCTGCGAGGTCTATCCGGCCAAGGTGCGGCAGGAGCACATCGATTTCCTGGGCTCGGTCGGCCGCGCGCTGGTGGGCATCGGTCTGCAGTCCTTCGACAACAAGGTGCTGGCGCACGTCGAGCGCTCCTACGACGAGGAGCGCTTCGAGGAGACGCTCGCGCAGCTCACCGGGGTGGCCGACGTCGCGATCGAGATCATCATGGGACTGCCGGGCGACACGCCGCAGAATTTCCGCACCAGCTTCGAACGCGCGCGCCGGTATCCGTGCGCACTGCGTGTCTACCACTGCGTGGTGCTGCCCTCCGCGCTCATGGTGCGCGCGCCGGCCGAGTACGGCATGGTCTACGACCCGGTGACGCTCAAGATGCGCTCCTGTCTCGGTTGGCCCGAGGCGGAGTTTCGCGGCGAGGCCGAGTACGTGAGCCGCCGCGCCGTGATCGAAGGAGGCCAGTGCGGCGAGTTCTTCTGGATCTTTCCGCCGCCTGAGGTCAGGCGCCGCCAATAAGCTTCGGCAGCCACAGCGACAGCGCGGGGAAGGCGACGATGATCGCCACCCGGAACAACTCGGCGATGAAGAACGGCATCACGCCGCGGAACGTCTGGCTCATCGGCACGTCCTTCGCGAGGGCGTTGATCACGAACACGTTCATCCCGACCGGAGGCGTGATCAGGCCCAGCTCGACCACGATCAGCGCCAGGATGCCGAACCAGATCTTGAGGTGGTCCTGGCTCATGCCGAAGTCGAGCCCCGAGATCACCGGCCAGAAGAACGGGATCGTGAGCAGGATCATCGACAGGCTGTCCATCAGGCAGCCAAGGAAGATGAGGGCGATCAGCAGCAGGATCAGGATCATGATCGGCGACAGGCCCGAGTGCAGCATCATGTCCGCGGCCGCCTGGGGCACGCCGCCGCGCGCCATGAAGATGTTCAGGATCTGGGCCCCGAGCAGGATCAGGTAGATCATGCCGGTCGTCTTGGCGGTGTCGAGCAGCGCCACCTTCATCCCCTGCCAGCTGATGGATCCGCGCAGGATGCCGAACGCGGCGACCAGGAACACCCCGATCGCGGCCGCGGGCGTGGGGTTGAACAGGCCGAAGTAGATCCCGCCGATCACCATGCCGAAGATCGCCACCACCGGGCCGACGCGCAGCGTCGCCTCGATGAACTCCTTGCGCGGGACACGGTCGCCCGGCGGGCCGGCCTCGGGATTGAGGCGGACATAGATCGCGATGGTGACCAGGAAGAAGACGACCGCAATCAACCCGGGAATGAACGCGGCGATGAACATCTGCACGATGCTCGCCTCGACCACGATGGCGTACACCACCAGCACTACCGAGGGCGGGATCAGGATGCCGAGCACCCCGCCGGCGGCGAGGGTCCCGGTCGCGAGCGTCGGGCTGTAGCGGTAGCGGCGCAGCTCGGGCAGCGCGACCTGCCCCATGGTCGAGGCGGTGGCGAGCGAGGAGCCGCACACGGCGCCGAATCCGGCGCAAGCGGCGATCGCCGCCATCGCGACCCCTCCGCGCATCCAGCCGAGCCAGGCGTTGGCGGCGCGGAACAGGTCGCGGCTCAGGCCCGCGTGCGTGGAGATATTGCCCATCAGCACGAACATCGGCAGCACCGACAGGTCGTAGATCGAGAACTGCGAGTAGGCGAGGTTCTTCAACTGGGCGAGAAAGATCAGCGGGTCGCCCAGGACCATCATGCCCGCCGCGCCCACGACGATCATCGAGTAGGCGATGGGGATCCGGATCGCGATCAGCCCCACC
>JBOIFB010000325.1:0-2954 GCA_050741415.1 Burkholderiales bacterium
GCAGATGCCTTTCCTGGATGCCGAAGCTCCACTGATCCATCATGTAGCGCGGATTGGCGATCGGCGTGTAGGGGAAGGCCTGGCCGATGATTGCGAGCGCAACGCCGTTCAGACTGCGCAGCGCATACGGCTTGAACACCGGGTCCTCGAAATCCACCGTCTTGACGTTGTGCGCGATGAACTCGATCGGCGCCAGCTCCTGGTCGACCGCCTGCTTCATGCGCTCCATGCCGTAGGTGAATTCCCAGTGCGCGGTCATCAGCTCGACGCCGAGCAGCTTCTGCGCGCCGATCATGTCGGCGCCCTGGCTCCAGAGCGAAGTCGCGGAGCCCTGCCAGCTGTCGCCGCCGTCGAGCAGCAGCGAGTGCGGGCGCGCGGCGCGCAGGCGCTTGACCAGAGTGGCGACGTGCGCGAAGCCGCCCAGCTTGCCGTAGCGGCGCGCCGCGGCCTCGTACTCGAGGCAGGTGAAGGCATGCGCCAGCCTGCCGCCGCGCGCGATGCCGAAGTGCTTCAGGAACGCCTCTGCGACTAGGTGCGGCGGCTGGCCCACGGCGGCGCCGACGCCGATATTGACGCTCGGCTCGCGGAAATATGTCGGCAGCAGCTGCGCGTGCGTGTCGGTGATGTGCAGCAGCGATACGTTGCCGAAAGCGGGCGCATCGTAGAGCTCGTCCGCAGCTTCGGCTGCACTCGCGCTCGGGCGCAGGCTCGCACCCGCGGCGGCGGCCAGGGCGAGCAGGCGCAGGAATTCGCGTCTTTGCATGGCTTGGGGACTCACAAAAAAGGGGCTTGGCCGAAACCAAGCCCCTCTTGCTTCGATACCGCCCGCGGCTACTGGTTCACCGGCGAGGCCGGATCGAGAAGATAGGCCGTCAGGTCCTTGATGTCCTGCTCGGTCAGCGTGTGCGAAGTACCGAAGCGCGGCATCTGAGTGCAAAGATTGAAGGCCTTTGCGTCGTAGATCTTGCCGTAGACGTACTTCTGGCCCTCTATTCCGGTGCGCACCGCGGCGTAGTGCTTCAGGCTCGGCCCGATGGTGCCGTAGGACTCCTGCTTGGGCGAGAGCTGGTGGCAGTTGTAGCAGCCGCCGCCGCTTTGCGAGCCTGCCTTTTCCTTCCAGGTCATGCCCTTGCCGCTGGCGGCGATCCTGGCGCCCTTCTTCCAGTCGCCCATGTAGTTGCCGTCCGCCGGGTAGCGGATCATCGCCATCTGGTCGGCCTCCATCGCCTTGGCGCGCGCCGCGGGCGGCTTGTCGCGGGCGACGGTGCACAGGTACTGGAGGTCGTCCTGGTCGACGCGGCTCATCACCGCCTGGCCCTTGGCGTGGAAGTCCCGGTGCATGACCGCACGCACTTCCAGCGGCGTCGGGTCGGCGTAGGCGAGCTGGGCGGCGAGCAGCGCAGCCGCCAGGCCGCCGAGCGAAAGGTGAACGCTCTTTCTTTTCATGTCTTCCTCCTCAGCGCTTGGTGCCGGGGCCGGCGTAGCGCTCCCCGTTGGCGGTCACCGCCAGGAACATGGTCAGAGCCACCGTCGCGTCCGAGCCGAAGGTCGGCTCCGGGAAGCGCATCTGGCGATAGCAGTCGTTCAGCCGCCACTGGAAGGTCTTCATCTGGCTGTTGGAGACCCGGTAGGCCGGCCAGGTGGCGTAGGTGTGGCGCGCGCCCGAGGGCTTGTCGAGCTGTGGCAGGGCCTGCATCCGGATCCGCTTGCCCGCGACCCCATGGCACGACGCGCAGGAGAAATCCCACGGCCCGGCGCGGTAGAAGAACAGCTCGCGGCCGAGCTCGTACGCGGCCTTCTCCTTCGGATTGCGGGTGCTGACCGCGATCTTGACGCCGCGCGACTGGCCGACCACGTAGGCCACGAGATACTCGAGCTCGGACGGATTGTCGGCGTTGCCGAACACGCGCTTGGTGGCCTCCTTGTAGGCGCGCCCCTGCAGGGTCACCATGCAATGGACCAGGCGCGACTCGAGGTCCATGACGCGGCCGGTGTCAGCGAAATAACGCGGCAAGTGCGCATAGGCGCCCTTGAGCACGCCCGGGCCCTGGCCGAGGTCGCATTTCTCGAGCGACGCGTTGCTGGGCCCCTGTTTCTTTTTCCACAGATCGGCGCCCTCGAGCTCGAACAGCTCGACCGGGCTGCCTTCGGCGAGCATCTTCTGGTACTTCTCGATCTCCTTCTTTTCGTTCTGCGCGTGGACAGGCGCCGCCGCAATGGCGAGCGCGGCCGCGGCCAGCACGGCACTTGTGCGAAGTGCGAGCATGTTCTCCCCTCCTCTCGTGATCAGGCGACTGCCGCTTCGATCTTGTTGCTTTCGCCCTCGTTGTCGACCCAGCCGATCTCGACCTTGTCGCCCTTGTTGCCGCCCTTGACGCGGAACGAGAACACCGGGTTGCGCGATACCGCCTGGCTGGTCTGAGCTTCGACGACGGTCTTGCCGTTCACCTTGACCGTGATGTTCTCGATGAAATGCGCCGGCACCAGCTTGCCTTGCGCCTTGCGCTGTCCGGTTTCCATCGGATGGCTCATTAGAACCCGGATGTCGGTGTAGCCGCCCTTGAGCGTGGCGCGGATCTTCATTGGACCTGGCATGTCTTCCTCCTCTTAGCCGCCGCAGCCGCCGATCGTGACTTTGACCTCCCGCATGGCGACGTACTGCTTGCCGCCCGCCTGCGCAATGACGCGGATGTTGGAGGATTGTCCCATCTTCACATTAAGCTTGACGTAGGGCAGGGCGCCCCCCATGAAATCGAACTTGCTGTTGAGCGGGAACGGGTTCTTGTCGATCACCACCACGATCGACGTCGTGCCCGGCACGTGGCTGGTGATCTCCACCGGCACCACGGCGCCGTTCTCGGCGATCTCGGGCACGTCGAGAACCACTTCCTTGCTTACGACGGCGTCGTCCGCGCCGATGCTCTTGAGCGCGCCGGCGAGGGTCTTCGCGCGGA
>JBOIFB010000326.1:0-2926 GCA_050741415.1 Burkholderiales bacterium
CCGCGGGGCCGGACGCGCTCGCGCGCGGGCTGCTGCTGCACGCGCTGATGCGCGAGCTGTGGGGCGAGCTGAAGGACAGCGCAGCGCTGCAGGGCGACTGCGCGCCCGCGATCGCGAGGGCGGCGGCGGCCGCGGTGGCCGAAGCGAAGCTCGACGAGCCGTTCGCGGCGCTCGAGCGGCGCAGGCTGGCGAAGCTGGCGCACGAATGGCTCGAAGTCGAGCGCGAGCGCGCGCCGTTCACCGTCGCCGCGATGGAGCAAAAGCGCGAGCTCGCCGTCGCAGGCCTCACGCTGAGGGGCCGCATCGACCGCCTCGACAAGCTCGACGCCGGCGGCCACGCGATCATCGACTACAAGACCGGCCGGCCCACGCCGAACGACTGGCTGGGCGAGCGCCCGGATGACCCTCAGCTTCCGCTTTACGCGCTAAGTGCAACCGAGCCGATTTCCGCTGTTGCCTTCGCGAAACTCAAGACCGGCGAGATGCGCTACATGGGATTTTCCGACCGCAAGGACCTCATCCCGGAGGTGAAGCCCGCCAAGGGCTGGGACGCGCTGCTCGAGGGCTGGAAGAAGGAGCTCGAGGCGCTGGGGTCCGGTTTCGCGTCGGGCGATGCGCGGGTGGACCCGAAGAAATTACTGCAAACCTGCCGCACTTGCGACTTGCAAACACTTTGCCGGGTGTACGAGCGCATCGACGCGCTGGGCGGGGACGAGGAGGAAGGCGATGGCGACGCATAGGCCCGCCGACCAGGCCCAGCGCGACGCCGCGCTCGACCCGGCGCGCTCGTTCATCGTCCAGGCGCCGGCGGGATCGGGCAAGACCACGCTGTTGGTCGAGCGCTTTCTCGCGCTGCTCAAGACGGTGCGCGAGCCCGAGGAGATCGTCGCCATCACCTTCACCCGCAAGGCCGCGGCCGAGATGCGCAAGCGCGTGCTGGCGGAGGTGCCGCCCGAGCTCGCGCCGCGGCTGCGGATCCAAACCATCGACGCGCTGTGCGCCTCGCTCACCGCGCAGATGCCGGTGCTGGCGAAGTTCGGTGCCCAGCCGGGGGTGGCCGAGGATCCCGCCGAGCTTTACCGCGAGGCGGCGGGGCGCACGCTCGCCGCGATCACGCCGCCCGTGGCGCGCCTGCTCGCGCACCTGGACAACAACGTCGCCGACGCGAGCGCGCTGCTCGCGGGCATGCTCGAGCGGCGCGACCAGTGGCTGCGCAGCACCGGCGCCGCGCCCTCACGCGCCGAGCTCGAGCAGACTCTGTCTTTTGAAAGAAGTCGTCTTTTGAATATCGCTCGTGCGCTCCATCCCGGTGCTTCCGTAGAGCTCGCGCGCGAAGTCCTCACGCAGAAAGGCGAATGGCGCAAACGCCCCGCGGCGCCGCCCGAGCTGGTCGCGATCCCCGGCCTCGAGGGAGCGCTCGCCGCGCTGCTCGCCGCGCCGCCGGCCTCGTACTCGGAGGCGCAGTGGGAGGCGCTCGAGGCGATCGTCGCGCTGCTCAAGCCCGCGGTGGCCGAGCTGCGGCTGCTCTTCGCCGAGCGCGGCGAAGTCGACTTCACCGAGATCGCGCACGGCGCGCTCGCCGCCCTGGGCACGCCCGAGGCGCCGACCGACCTCCTGCTCGCGCTCGACGTGCGGGTGAAGCACCTGCTGGTGGACGAGTTCCAGGACACCTCCAACTCGCAGTGGGAGCTGCTCGAGCGCCTCACCGCCGGCTGGGAGCCCGGCGACGGCAGGACCGTGTTCGCGGTCGGCGACCCGATGCAGTCGATCTACCGCTTCCGCGACGCGCAGGTAGGCCTGTTCCTGCACGCGCGGCGCGAAGGCCTGCCGTCGGTCGCGCTCGAGCCGTTGACGCTCGCGACCAACTTCCGCTCCCAGGGCGCGATCGTCGAGTGGGTCAACCGCGTCTTCCCGAGCGTGCTGCCCGCGGCCGAGGACGAAGCCTCCGGCGCGGTGCCCTACTCGCCCTCGGCGCCGTTCGAGAAAGCCGACCTCGAAGGCGCGCCCAGCCTCGACCTCCTCGCCGGGCGCGAAGCCGAGGCGCGGCGCGTGATCGAGCTCGTGCTCGCCGCGCGCGGCAAGAGCGCGATCCTGGTGCGCAACCGCAGCCACCTCGACCACATCGTCCCCGAGCTCAAGGCCGCCGACATCCCCTTCCGCGCGGTCGAGATCGAGCAGCTCGGCGAAAAACAGGTTGTGCAGGACCTCTATGCATTGACGCGTGCGCTCACGCACCTCGCCGACCGCATCGCCTGGCTCGCCATCCTGCGCGCGCCCTGGTGCGGCCTGGACCTGAACGAATTGAGCCGTTACTTCGAAGGCAAAAACGAGCTGACGATCTGGGAGCTGATCCAGAACATCCCGCTGCTCTCGAAATTCGCCGCCATCGTCAAACCCGCGCTCGAGAACCGCCTGCGCGGCACCCTACGCGACCGCGTCGAAGGCGTCTGGCTCGCCCTCGGCGGCCCCGCCTGCCTCAGCGATCCCACCGACCTCGCCGACGCCGAAATCTACTTCGACGAGCTCGAGCGCCTCGAAGTCTCGGGCGAGCTGGAAGACTTCGGCGCCCTCGCCGACCGCCTCGCCGAGCTCTACGCCGAGCCCGACGTCGAAGCCGGCCCCGAGGCGGTCGAGATCATGACCATCCACAAAGCCAAGGGCCTCGAGTTCGACACCGTCATCGTCCCCGGCCTCGATCGCGGTCCAGGCAGGGGCCGCCGGCCCCTATTTGCCTGGCGCGCGCTCCCCGGCGGGCGCCTGCTGCTCGCGCCCATCGACGAAACCGGCGGAGCCAGGGAGCCACTTTATCAATACGTCCAAACGCTTGACCGCAAGGCCGAAGACATCGAAGCGGGACGCCTGTTCTACGTCGCCGCCACCCGCGCCGAGTCGCGCCTGCACCTGCTCGGCTGCGTCAAAGTCGACC
>JBOIFB010000327.1:0-2924 GCA_050741415.1 Burkholderiales bacterium
AGCGGATTGATCGGGTCGGCGTCCTCGTCGGTCGCGAACAGTCCGGCGTGCGGCGAGGCGGGATCGGTCACCACCAGCTGCCCGCCGTTGGTGTAGCGCGCCACGAACTCGCGATCGTACAGCCCCTGCGCGATCAGCTCGTTGGTGAGCGCGAGCAGCAGCGCGCCGTCGGTTCCCGGGCGGATCGGCACCCACTCGTCGGCGATCGCCGAGTAGCCGGTGCGCACCGGGTTGATCGACACGAAGCGCCCGCCGCGGCGCTTGAATTCCGAGATTGCGATCTTGAGCGGATTGGAGTGATGGTCCTCGGCGGTGCCGAGCATGACGAACAGCTTCGCGCGCTCGAGGTCCGGACCGCCGAACTCCCAGAACGAGCCGCCGATGGTGTAGATCATGCCCGCGGCCATGTTGACCGAGCAGAGCCCGCCGTGTGCGGCGTAATTCGGGGTACCGAACTGGCGCGCGAACAGGCCGGTGAGCGCCTGCATCTGGTCGCGCCCGGTGAACAGAGCGAATTTTTTCGGGTCCGTGGACCTGATTTTCTTGAGTCTTTCTTCCAGCAGGGAGAAAGCTTCTTCCCAGCTGATGGCTTCGAAGTCCCCTGCCCCCCGCTCGCTGCCTTGCCTTCTCTTCAGGGGACGCGTCAGGCGCGCGGGCGAAACCTGCTTCATGATTCCGCTCGCGCCTTTGGCGCAGATCACGCCGCGGTTGATCGGATGCTCGGGGTTGCCCTCGATGTAGCGCACTTCTCCGTCGCGCAAGTGCACCCGGATGCCGCAGCGGCAGGCGCACATGTAACACGTAGTGGTCTTGACCTCGGTGGTCGGGTGAGCGCTCAATGCGATGGCCTCGTGAGCAGGTGGCGCAATTGTCCGCAGCCGATTGCGAAGGGGCCAACGAGATAATCTGATTTGCCCATAAGAAGAGGCCTTACACCCTTCTTATGCGCTATCATGCGCGCCGTTCAAGCGAGGACATCGACATGGACAAGAGCAGCTTCAAGCCCGACACACGCTACGTCCTGACCGTGTACGACGCCAATCGCGCCCCGCGCCCCGCCAACCTCTACGTCTACCGCGTGTACGATAAATTCATGCTTGCGCGCTCGACGAGCGGCGACGGCCTGCTGCGCAAGATCGCCTACGAAGACGTCGAGCGCATCGTCGACCAGGCGCCGGTGCCGGGCGCCGAGCGCTACGCCCTGCCCGCCGGCATGCTGGACGAGAAGAGCTGGGCCGACCGCAGCGAGATGCAGCTCTACGCGAGTTCCCCGGGACGCGGCAAGTAAGCAACCGTCGCCGCGTGAAAATCTGCATCGTCTCGGACAGCCACGACCGCGCCGACGCACTCGCGCAGGCGGTGCGCGAGGCGAAGGCGCAGGGCGCCGAGGCGGTGATCCATTGCGGCGACCTGATCGGCGCGCAGACGGTCAAGCCCGCGCTCGCCCTCGGCCTGCCGATGCATTTGATCCACGGCAACAATATCGGCGATACCCAGGCGCTGCACTTCCAGATGGCAAAAAGCGGCGGGCTGCTTCGCTACCACGGCGCCGACGCCCGCATCGAGCTCGCCGGCCGGCGGATCTTCGTCGTGCACTACGACGAGTACGGCTACGCCATGGCGTGCACCGGCGACTGGGAGCTGGTGTGCTGCGGGCACTCGCACAAGGCCGCAGCGCGCAAGGTCGCGAACGTCAGGGGCGGTGAATCCTGGCTGGTCAATCCCGGCACGGTCGCCGGCCTCGCCGCGCCCTCAAGCTGGATGCTGGGCGATCTCGCGGCGATGCGTTTCGAGCTGCGCGAGCTCGGGCGCCAGCATTCAGCAACTCTATAAGCGCATAGCGAACTCTGACACGAACGCTCCCGGGCGACGCTTAGAATCTTGGCCGAACCGGGGAGGAAGAATAGATGTTCACCAGCAATCCGTTCGCCGCACTTTCGGCGTCCCTGTCGCCTGCCGTGATGCAGTGCTATGTCGTCGTCATGATCGTCCTGGTCGTGGCGGCTACGCTGTTCGATGTGGTGCACAAGGGAAGCGCCAAGTACTTCTTCCAGAACTGGCGCAAGTCCAAGACTCGTAAAGGAGTCAGGAGCGTCGGCGGCGGCGAGCTGGCGTCGATCGCGCTGCAGACCGCGGTGGTCGACGTGCTGACCTCGGGCGAGTTCTGCAATGCGCGCCGGCGGATTTCGCACCTGCTCGGCATGTACGGCTTCGTGCTCTACGTCATCTCCACCGTCGTGATGGTGTTCGACGCCTCGGCAGGCGCGATCTGGGCGCAGCTCTGGTGGATCGGCGGGCTGATGGTGTGCGCCGGAGGCTACTGGTTCTGGTTCTTCATCCGCGTCGACGTCGCCGCCGAGGGCCATTCGCCGTTGCGCCTGGTGCAGGCGGACCTGTTCATCCTGTCGCTGCTTGCCAGCGCGACGCTCGGCCTGGTGTGGGCCGCGGCAGGCGGCGGAGCCGGCGTGCTGTTCGGCCTGTACATCCTCGCCACGACGGTGCTGTTCGCGGGGATACCGTGGTCCAAGTTCGCCCACATGTTCTTCAAGCCCGCCGCGGCGTTCGAGAAAAGAGTATCGAAAGCCGACGGCACGGCCGAGAATTTGCCGACGCAGACCCGCGACGATCCCGAGCAGCAGAAAAGACACTCGATGGAACTGTTGCGAGACGCTCCGGCGAACATGGGCCTGGGCATCAAGCGCGAAGCGTCCCGCCACTACTAGCAAGGATTCGACTCATGCCTACCTTCGTGTACATGACGAGGTGCGACGGATGCGGACATTGCGTCGACATCTGTCCCTCGGACATCATGCACATCGACAAGACGTATCGCCGCGCCTACAACATCGAGCCCAGCATGTGCTGGGAGTGCTACGCCTGCGTCAAGGCCTGCCCGCAGCATGCGATCGATGTGCGCGGATATG
>JBOIFB010000328.1:0-2916 GCA_050741415.1 Burkholderiales bacterium
GCCGATCGCCGGCGCGACGCACGAAAAGGAGCTGCCGGTGGGCCGCCACCCGCTGCAGCTTTATTCCCTGGCTACGCCCAACGGCGTCAAGGCCACGGTCATGCTGGAAGAGCTGCTCGCGTTGGGCCATCGCGGCGCGGAATACGACGCCTGGCTGATCCGCATCAACGAGGCGGAGCAGTTCGGCAGCGGCTTCGTCGCGGTAAACCCGAACTCCAAGATCCCGGCCCTGCTGGACCGCAGCGGGCCGAAGCCGGTCCGGGTGTTCGAGTCGGGCGCGATCCTGCTTTATCTGGCCGAAAAGTTCGGCGCCTTCGTTCCGTCCGGCGGCGCCGCGCGCGCCGAGTGCCTGTCGTGGCTGTTCTGGCAGATGGGCAGCGCACCCTTTCTCGGTGGCGGGTTCGGCCACTTCTACGCCTACGCGCCGGGCAAGATCGAATACGCCATCGATCGCTACGCGATGGAGGTCAAGCGCCAGCTGGACGTGCTCGACCGGCGCCTCGCCGAGAGCCCCTATCTGGCAGGGGACGACTACAGCATCGCCGACATCGCCGTCTGGCCCTGGTACGGCACGCTCGTGAAGGGACAGCTCTACTCGGCAGGCGAGTTCCTCCAGGTTCAGGAGTACGCCCACGTCCTGCGCTGGACCGACCAGGTCGCCCAGCGTCCGGCCGTGAAGCGCGGGCGCAAGGTCAACCGCACCTGGGGCGATGCGTCCAGCCAGCTGCACGAGCGGCACGACGCCGGCGATTTCGATACCAAGACACAGGACAAGCTCAAGAATGATCACCCTGTATGACTGCTCAACGGCGCCGAGCCCGCGCCGCGCGCGCATCCTGCTCGCGGAGAAAGGCGTCGTGCACGAAACGGTCCAGGTGGACTTGAGGAACGGCGAGCAGCTCGGCGAGGCCTACCGCAAGATCAATCCTCAATGCACCGTGCCGGCGCTGCGCACCGAAGAGGGCCTGCTGCTGACCGACAACGCGGCGATCGCGGCCTACCTCGAGGCCCGCTTTCCCCAGCCGCCGCTGCTGGGCACCACGCCGCAGGAAAAGGCCGAGATCGCGAGTTGGAACTGGCGCATCGAATTCGAGGGTCTGCTCGCCATCGCCGAGGCGCTGCGAAACGGCTCGCCGGCCATGGCCAATCGGGCCCTGCCCGGGCCGGCGGACTATGCGCAAATCCCAGCGCTCGCGCAGCGCGGCCTGGCCAGGGCCGAGCAGTTCCTCACCACGCTGAACGAGCGCCTGACCGGGCGCGATTACATCGCGGCGGACGGATTCAGCATCGCCGACATCACCGCGGTGGTGGCGGTCGACTTCGCGCGCGTGGTGAAGGTCAAGCCCGGCGAGCAGCACCCGCACCTGCAGCGCTGGCGCGCCGCAATGGCGCAACGGCCGTCGATAGCTGTCCGCACATAGAGGTGCCATGAAAGACCGCCCCGATGTCCTGCTCTGGAACTACTCGCGCGCCTGTTCGTCGACGACCTCGCGCGCTTTCTCGACGGCAGGCCGCCCCGGGAAGTGGTCGACCGCGAAGCGGGATACTGACGCGACCAAGCGTCTGACCGGGCGCATATTCGCTGTCGGTCGGGAGCAGACAATCGCTAGTCAGTGAACTCTTCCGACCCAAGGCGGTCATGCGGAAGATGCATTCATGGGGTCTCCCAGTGTCATTCTTGTAGTCGATTTGCTGGGGTCTGTGCTGAGGCGTAACGTCTTGATCCACTGCGCGGATGCAAGCGACCTGATGCGGCTTGTGGTTTTACTCGAAGCCCATGCCGCCGCGGGAGTGGCGCAAAGGGAGAAACAGGCAATGAAAAAACTACTGGCTATCGTGATGCTGATTGCGTCGATGCCGGCGTGGGGCGCGGACGAGGACCGGAAATACGGGACCATGGGTTCGGAATCCTGCGACAAGTACGTAAAGGACCGGGTCGCAAAGGGTTCGAATGCGGCCGGTTACTACGCTTGGGTTGCCGGCTTCGTGACGGCATACAACTTACAGACCCCCGATACGTACAGCATCGTTCGAGGCACCAACCTGGAGGGCATGGTGTTGTGGCTGGATAACTACTGCAATGCGAATCCGCTAGGAAATCTTGCCAGTGGAATGCAAGCGCTGACCGCGGAGCTTTACCCCAACCGCTATAGAACGGAGAAGGAAGCGGGGCACTGAGCGAGACGCATCAATCACCGCTCGCGGATCTCCCGCCCACCACGCGCCGCAGCGCGAGGGAATCGATCTCCTGCTCGCTCAGGCCGATTTCGGCCAGGATCGCGCGCGTATGCTCGCCCAGGCGCGGCGCGGGAGCGCGCGCGACCTTCGGATGCCCCTCGATTTTCAGCGGCGTGTCTACGGTGCGCACGCGGCCGAGCACGGGATCGTCGATCTCGACGAACACGCCGTTGGCCGCCAGCTGCCTGTCCGCGACCACGTCATCGAAGTTGGCGACCACCGAGTAGGCCACGTCGGCTTGCTCGAGCGCGCGCTGCCAGTATTGCATCGGCTGGCCGGCGAAAATCCGGTCGCAGAGCGCAATCAGCTCTGGCATGCGCCCTTGCTTGAGGCGTTCTTCGAGCGTCGCGTAGCGCGGATCGCCGGCCAGCTCGGGGCGGCCGATGGCGCGGCAGATCTTCGGCCAGTCGCGCCGGGTATCGACCGCGACCATCTTGAACAGGCGCCGGTCGCCGGCGCGGTAGTACACGGAGGTGAAGCTGCGCGCATCTTCGCGCGGCCGGCGCTCCAGGAATTGCGCCCCGAGCAGCTTGGCCTGGATCATGACCGAGTTCGACCACGCGCCGCTCGCGAGCAGGGAGCAGGAAACCCGCGTGCCGCGGCCGCTGCGTTCACGCGCAAACAGGGCGAGCAGCACCGCGGACAGGAGCGCCATGCCGGTGGGATGATCACCCGTGC
>JBOIFB010000329.1:0-2914 GCA_050741415.1 Burkholderiales bacterium
GTCTCGCGCAGCATGTCCTGCACCGCGCCGGCCGCGAGCAGCGCGCGGCAGTCGCTGATCTCGAGCATGCGCGCCAGGCGCGCCGCCGGCCCCGCCGGGTCGAGCGGCACGTAGATCGCATCGGCCTTGAGCACGCCCAGCATGGCGACGATCGCCGCCGGATGCTTGGGCATCAGCAGCGCGACGCGGTCGCCTCTGAGGCAGCCGGCTTCCGCCAGCAAGTGCGCCAGGCGATTGCTCTGCTGCTCGAGCGCGCCGTAGCTCAGGCGCGCGCCGTCGGCGCCGACCACCGCGCCCGCGTCCGGCCGCGCCCGCGCCTGCGCGCTCACCGCGTCCTGCAGCAGATTCATGAGCTCAACTCGGCCGCCATCCGCCGCGCGGCGGCGCGCTCGAACGTCGCCACGCTGTGGCGCAGCTCGTCGGGCCCCGTCGGCGCGTCGAGGATGAAGCTGCGATAGCCCGCGTCGAGGTAGCGCGACACCTCGTCGGCGACGCGCTCGTAGCTTCCGACCAGATAGGGGCACACCGCCTTGTAGTTCTGGAACGGCACCAGCCAGTACGGGTGGGCGGCCTGCTGGGCCTCGCCGCCGAGCTCGGAGAGCTGCCGGTGCCACGCCGAATCGGATACCTTCATCGCGAGCTGGTGCGCGAGCTGTCCCTTGCGATCCTCCGGGAAGCGCGCCCGGGCGACCGCCCAGGCTTCTTTCTCATCTGGGCGCGCGACGATTCCGATGCGGATTCCGATCGGCGCGCCCGGCGCGGCCCCCGCGGCGGCGTACTCGGCCGCCGGCTTGGGGTACTCGATCGCGGTCGCGCCGAGTCGGTGCGCGGCGTCGGTGCCCGCCTGCGACGATCCCGAGACGAATATCCCGGGCAGCAGCTCGGCCGGCAGCGCCGGCGCGAGCTTGAGGTTGCTCACCTTGTAATAGCGGCCCTCGTAGCTGACCGGGCCCGGCGTGCGCAGCAGGCTCTGGACGATCTCGGTGTACTCCGCGAGCCTGGTATAGCGGTCGTCGTGCGGGGTGAGGTCGTTCAGCGCGGTGAGGTCGTTCTTGAATCCGCCCGCCACCATGTTGAGGTACAGCCGGCGGCCGTACAGGAAGCCGAGCGAGGTCACCATCTTCGCCACGCTGTACGGATGCAGATAGACCGGCTGCACCGCGACCAGCGGGCACAGCCGCTCGGTGGCCTCGATGATGACCTGCGACACCAGCCACGGATCGAGCTGCGCGTTGTCGGTGAACACGAGGATGCCCTCGCATCCCGCCTCTTCGCTCCAGCGCGCGATGTCCGAAAGCTCGCGCGCGCAGCGGCGCGGCTGCGCCAGCACGGAGACGGGACAGGTGGTGAAGATCTTGAGGCTGCCGGCGGCGACTTTCGTGCTGGTGGGCATCGGTTCTCGGCTCGCGAAGTGTGCGCTACGGCGAATCTATTCGCTCCAGAGCGCGCTGGTGATGTCCGCCGCAACTCGCCAGCTGATCCATTCGGCTCATGCGCCGCGGCGTGTCGCCGTTCCGCTACATGCGGTCGCGTCAGGCCTACATCGCAATCGAGCCTGCGCGATGGTGAAAGCCGCTGCAACTCTCTATCATGGTCCGCACATCCGGCGCCGCAGAACTAGTTCCTTCGGTCGATTGCGAACGAGCTGGTAGAGAAGAGAAGGACCGAGCGGTTCCGATTTTGTGACGGGGAGTGGACATGACCGATCTGCAATTTGCGCCCGAGATGCTGGAGCGTAAAGCGATGCTGGCCGCATTGCGCGCGTTCAGAAAGGGAGATTTTTCCGTGCGCCTGCCGAACGACCTGACCGGCATCGACGGAGAGATCGCCGAAGCCTTCAACGACGTGGTCGAGATGAACGAGGCCGTCGCCGATGAGCTCGCGCGCATTCGCGAGGAAGTCGGCAAGGAAGGCCAGATCGCGCAGCGCGTACGGCTGCCCGCGGCGTTCGGCTCCTGGGGCGAGGTGGCCGATTCGGTGAATGTGCTGATCGCGGACCTGGTCCATCCGATATCGGAGGTCGGCAGAGTGGTCGAGGCGGTCGCCAAGGGCGACCTGTCGCAGCGCATGCTGCTCGAGGCCGACGGCCAGCCGCTGCGCGGCGAATTCCTCCGGATCGGGAAAGTCGTGAACACGATGACCGAGCAGCTCGGCGCCTTCGCCGCGGAAGTGTCGCGCGTGTCGCGCGAGGTGGGAACCGACGGCAAGCTCGGCGGCCAGGCGCAGGTGCCGGGAGTGGCCGGGACCTGGAAGGACCTGACCGACAACGTCAACGCGATGGCCGCCAACCTCACCGGGCAGGTGAGGAACATCGCCGAGGTGACCACGGCGGTCGCGCGCGGGGACCTGTCGAAGAAGATCACGGTCGACGTCAAGGGCGAGATCCTGGAGCTCAAGAGCACGATCAACACCATGGTCGACCAGCTCGGCGCCTTCGCCTCGGAGGTGTCGCGGGTGTCGCGCGAGGTGGGCACCGAGGGCACGCTGGGCGGCCAGGCTCAGGTGCCCGGCGTGGCCGGGACCTGGAAGAACCTGACCGACAACGTCAACCTGATGGCGGGCAATCTGTCGCGCCAGATCCGCGACATCGCGGAGGTGATCACCGCAGTGGCCAACGGCGACCTGTCGAAGAAGATCACGGTCGACGTGCGCGGCGAGAAGCTCGAGCTGAAGAACACCATGAACCGGATGGTCGACCAGCTCAACGCCTTCGCCTCGGAGGTCTCGCGCGTGGCGCGCGAGGTGGGCACCGAGGGCAAGCTCGGCGGCCAGGCGCAGGTGCCGGGAGTGGCCGGGACCTGGAAGGACCTGACCGACAACGTCAACGCGATGGCCGCCAACCTCACCGGGCAGGTGAGGAACATCGCCGAGGTGACCACGGCGGTGGCGCGCGGGGACCTGTCGAAGAAGATCA
>JBOIFB010000330.1:0-2909 GCA_050741415.1 Burkholderiales bacterium
TGCGCCAGATCGTCGAGCAGGGCGCGCAGTGGTTCGCCGGCCACGGCCGCCACGGCCGCAAGGGCCTGCGCTCGTTCTCGGTCTCCGGCCGGGTGAAAAAGCCCGGGGTGCACGTCGCGCCGGCCGGGATCACGGTGAAGGAACTGATCGAGGAGTACTGCGGCGGGATGCAGGACGGGCACGAGTTCTACGCCTACCTGCCGGGCGGGGCCTCGGGCGGCATCCTGCCGGCGAGCCTGGGCGACCTGCCGCTCGATTTCGACACCCTGCAGGCGCACGGCTGCTTCATCGGCTCGGCGGCGGTGGTGATTCTCTCGGATCGCGACAAGGCGAGCCAGGCGGCGCAGAACCTGATGCGCTTTTTCCGCGACGAGTCCTGCGGCCAGTGCACTCCCTGCCGGGTCGGCACCGCCAAGGCGCTCGCGCTGATGGGCGAACGCAAGTGGGACCAGCCTCTGCTGGGCGAGCTCTCGCAGGCGATGATGGACGCATCGATCTGCGGCCTGGGCCAGGCGGCGCCGAACCCGGCGCTGAGCGTGATGAAATTCTTTGCGCACGAGGTGAACTGATGAAACGCGCGAGCAGCGAACAACTGGCTACCATGCCGATCGAGTTCAAGCTCGACGGCAAGACGGTCGTCGGCCGCCCCGACGAGCCGATCATCGAGACCGCCGCGCGGCACGGAGTGGAGATCCCGCGCCTGTGCTACGCGCCGGGGCTGCGGCCCGACGGCAACTGCCGCGCCTGCATGGTCGAGATCAAGGGCGAGCGCGTGCTCGCGCCCTCGTGCTGCCGCTTCCCGACCCCCGGCATGGAGGTCAGCAGCGCCTCGGCGCGCGCGCGCGCCTCGCAGAAAATGGTGCTCGAGCTGCTGCTCTCGGACATGCCCGAGAAGGCCTACCGGGCCGACTCCGAGCTCGACCACTGGGCGCGCAAGCTCGACATGGGACTGCCGCGCTTCGGCGCCAGGGCGCAGCCCGCGGCGGACCTTTCCCACCCGGCGATGGCGGTCAACCTCGACGCCTGCATCCAGTGCACCCGCTGCGTGCGCGCCTGCCGCGAAGAGCAGGTGAACGACGTGATCGGCTACGCGTTCCGCGGCGAGCACTCGAAGATCGTGTTCGACTTCGACGACCCGATGGGCGAGTCGACCTGCGTCGGTTGCGGCGAGTGCGTGCAGGCCTGCCCGACGGGCGCGCTCGCGGCGGCGCGCGAAGCCTTCCTGACGAAGGTCGACAAGACGGTCGACTCGCTGTGCCCGTTCTGCGGCGTGGGCTGCCAGCTCACCTACCACGTGGGCGACAACAAGATCCGCTTCGTCAGCGGCCGCGACGGCCCCGCGAACCACGGCCGCCTTTGCGTCAAGGGGCGCTACGGCTTCGACTACGCGCACCACCCGCAACGGCTGACCGCGCCGCTGATCCGCAAGCCGGGGGTGCCCAAGGGCGCCGACTTCGTGGTCGACCCGGCCAACTGGTCCGAGGTGTTTCGCGAGGCGACCTGGGAAGAGGCGCTGGATTTTGCTGCCGGTAAATTAAATGAAATAAAAAATCAGGACCGTTACGCGCTGGCGGGCTTCGGCTCGGCCAAGGGCTCCAACGAGGAGGCCTACCTGTTCCAGAAGCTGGTGCGCACCGGCTTCGGCACCAACAACGTCGATCACTGCACGCGCCTTTGCCACGCTTCGTCGGTGGCGGCGCTGCTCGAGGGCGTCGGCTCGGGCGCGGTGTCGAACCAGGTGAGCGAAGTGCTGCAGGCGGAGGTGGTGTTCATCATCGGCGCCAACCCGACGGTCAACCACCCGGTGGCGGCGACCTGGATGAAGAACGCCGCGAAGCGCGGCACCAAGCTGATCGTCGCCGACCCGCGCCGCACCGAGCTTGCGCGCCAGGCGACCCACTTCCTGCAGTTCAACCCCGATACCGACGTCGCGCTGCTGAACGCGATGATCCACGCGATCATCGACGAGGGCCTGGTGAACGCGAAGTTCGTGCGCGAGCGCACCAGCAACTTCGAGGCGCTGAAGGAAAACGCGAAGGATTACTCGCCCGAGAAGATGGCGCCTGTGTGCGGCATCCCGGCCGAGACGATCCGCGAGGTGGCGCGCCTGTTCGCCACCTCGAAGGGATCGATGATCCTGTGGGGCATGGGCATTTCGCAGCACGTGCACGGCACCGACAACGCGCGCTGCCTGATCGCGCTCACCCTGATGACCGGTCAAGTCGGGCGGCCGGGCACCGGGCTGCACCCGCTGCGCGGGCAGAACAACGTGCAGGGCGCCTCGGACTCCGGGCTGATCCCGATGATGTATCCGGACTACCAGCGGGTCGACAGCCGCGAAGCGAACCAGCGCTTCGAAGCGCTGTGGGGCACCGAGCTCGACCTCAAGCCGGGGCTCACGGTGGTCGAGATCATGAACGCCGCCAGGGCGGGCAAGATCCGCGGCATGTACATCATGGGCGAGAACCCGGCCATGTCCGACCCGGACGTGGAGCACGCGCGCGAGGCGATGGCGGGCCTGGAGCACCTGGTGGTGCAGGACATCTTCCTCACCGAGACCGCCTACATGGCCGACGTGGTGCTGCCTGCGACCGCGTTTCCGGAAAAGAACGGCAGCTTCACCAACACCGACCGCATGGTCCAGCTCGCGCGCAAGGCGATCGAGCCGCCCGGACAGGCGCGCGAGGATCTCTGGATCATTGTGGAATTGGCAAAAAGATTGGGTTTGGGGTGGACATACAAAAAGCCGCGCGATGTATTCGAGGAAATGCGTAAAGGCATGAGCTCGATCGCGGGCATCACCTGGGAGCGCCTGGAGCGCGACTCCTGCGTGGTCTACCCGTGCGAGAACGAAGGCGACCCGGGCGAGCCGGTGGTGTTCCGCAGCCACTTCCCGACTGCCACCGGGC
>JBOIFB010000331.1:0-2900 GCA_050741415.1 Burkholderiales bacterium
GGTCGCGGCCCGCGCGCCGCGGCTCGCGGTGCGGCTCGCCTTCCTCGAGCACGGCAAGCCCGGGCTGGAGACTGCGCTCGCGGCGCTGTACGCGCAGGGCTGCCGCGCGGCGCGGGTGCTGCCGCTGTTCCTGGGCGCTGGCGCTCACCTCAAGCGCGACCTGCCGCCGCTCCTGGCGGCGGCGCGGGTGCGCTGGCCGGGACTGCGTCTGACGCTTGAGCCCGCGCTCGGCGAGCGGCCTGGAATCGCGGCTGCGATCGCCGCGGAGCTTGCGCCGCGCTTCAGCGCGCGCGGCGCAGCGCGAGCCACGCGGCGTAGACCGCGAGGCCGGCGAAGCACAAGAGCGACCACTCGGCGATCGACAGGCCGAGCAAGCGCCAGTTCACCTCGGCGCACTGCCCTGAGCCGCGCACCAGAAAAGTGAGGGTGCGCGAGAGCGGAAAGTGCTGCAGCATGAACTGCAGATCCGGGCCGCACTGCGGCACCAGGTCGGCCGGCAAATGCTGCAGCCAGACCTGGCGCACCGCGGCCGCGCCGCCGCCCAGGGCGAACACGAGGCCCAGCCCGCCGTAGAGCCAGTTCCAGCGCCGCCGCGGGGCGTGGATTGCGCCGGCGAGGAATGCGAGCGCGAAAAGCGCAAAGAACACGCGCTGCACGAGGCACAGCGGGCAGGGTTCCTGGCCCTGGAAGTGCTGCAGCACGTAGCCGTAGCCGAGCAGCCCCGCGCAGGCGAGCGCACCGAGCGCGTAGGCCCAGCGATTCCGGATCTCGCGCGGATTCATGCCGGGGCCGAAACCTGTTGCTCGATGAGGCCGAAGATCGAGCGACCCTCGGCGTCGCGCATCTCGAGCCGCACCTTGTCGCCGTACTTGAGAAACGGCGTTTCGGCCTCGCCTCGCTGGATGATCTCCTCCGCGCGGCGCTCGAACAGGCAGCCTGCGCCGGTCTTGCGGTCGCGGTTCGAGACCGTGCCCGAGCCGATCAGCGTGCCGGCGCGCAAAGGGCGGCTCGCCGCCGCGTGCTCGATCAGGCGCGCGAAGTGAAACTGCATGTCCTTGCCGGCGTTCGGCTCGCCCAGCAGCTCGCCGTTGACTTCGATCCGCAGCGGCAGGTGCACGCGCTTGCCGTCCCAGGCCGCGCCCAGCTCGTCGGGCGTGACCGCCACCGGCGAGAGCGCCGAAGGCGGCTTGGACTGGAAAAAGCCGAAACCCTTGTCGAGCTCCTGCGCCACCAGACTCCGCAGCGAGACGTCGTTCAGCAGCACGAACAGGCGAATATGCGCGGCGGCCTTGTCGCGCGCGATGCCCGGCGGCACGTCGCCCGTGATCACCGCGAGCTCGGCTTCGAGATCGATGCCGAGCTCCTCGGAAGATGCGACGATGTCGTCGCGCGGGCCGAGCAAGGGATCGGAGCAGCCCTGGTACATCATCGGCTCGTTTTTCCACCACGATGGCAGCGTCTGCTTGCGCGACTTGCGGATCAGCTCGGCGTGGATGAGGAAGCTCGAGGCGTCGGCGAACTGGTAGGCGCGCGGCAGCGGCGCCATCAGCTGCGCCGGGTCGAGCTCGAAGGCGCGCGCCGGGGGCCTGTCGTTCAGCTCGTTGCAGAGCTGCTCGAGCTGCGGCGCGCAGTACTCCCAGTCGTCGAGCGCGGCCTGCAGCGTCGGCGCCACGTGGTCGGCCTTGAGTGCGTGCGCGAGACTGCGCGACACTACCAGCAGGGTGCCGTCGCGGGTGCCGTCTTTCAGGGTTGCGAGCTTCATCGGTCGAGGCAGACGGGAAGGCGCGGATTATCGCAGAATTCGCCTATCATCTGCCGCACGAGAGAGAATCCGCCATGCTTGCACGCACCCTGTTCGGCCCCGAGCACGAGACCTTCCGCGACAGCGTGCGGCGCTTCATGGACGAGGAGGTCAAGCCGCACGAGGAGCGCTGGCAGGAGCAAGGCTACGTCGAGCGCGAGGTGTGGCGCAAGGCCGGCGCGAACGGCTTTCTGTGCGCGAGCATGCCCGGGCAGTACGGCGGCGCGGGCGCGGACCGGCTCTACAGTATCATCCTGATGGAGGAGCAGGCGCGCGCGAATTCCTCCTCGCTCGGCTTCGGCCTGCACTCCGAGATCGTCGCGCCCTACCTGCTGCGCTACGGCAACGAGCACGTCAAAAGCACCTACCTGCCGAAGATGGCCGCGGGCGAGTGGATCGGCGCGATCGCGATGAGCGAGCCGGGCGCGGGCTCGGACCTGCAGGCGATCAAGACCACTGCGGTGAACAGGGGCGGCAAATACGTCGTCAACGGATCGAAGACTTTCATCACCAACGGCTGGCACTGCGACCTGGTGATCGTGGTCGCGAAAACCGATCCGGCCAAGGGGGCCAAAGGGACGAGTCTGATCGTGGTCGACACCTCGATGAAGGGCTTCGTCAAGGGCAAGCGGCTGAAGAAGATGGGCCTCAAAGGGCAGGACACCGCGGAGCTGTTCTTCGACCATGTCGAGGTGCCGGCCGAGAACCTGCTCGGGCAGGAGAACAACGGCTTCATCTACCTGATGCAGGAGCTGCCCTGGGAGCGCATGCAGATCGCGATCGGCGCCATCGCCAAGGCCGAGGCCGCGATCGGCTGGACCATCGACTACGTGCGGGAAAGAAAGGTCTTCGGCAAGACCGTCGCGACGTTCCAGAACACGCGCTTCAAGCTCGCCGAGCTCGCCACCGAGGCCCAGGTCGCGCGCGTGTTCGTCGACAAGTGCATCGAGCTCCTGATGGCGGGCAGCCTCGATGCCGCCACCGCCTCGATGTGCAAGTACTGGTGCTCCGACATCGAGTGCAAGATCATCGACGAGTGCCTGCAGCTTCACGGCGGCTACGGCTACATGTGGGAATTCCCCATCGCGCGCGCCTACGT
>JBOIFB010000332.1:0-2881 GCA_050741415.1 Burkholderiales bacterium
TTCTAGCGCTCCCGCGCGGCCTCCTGGAAGGCTTTCTGCACCGGCGAGAGGAGGTATTCGAGCACGGTGCGGGTGCCGAGGTGGATTTCGGCCGAGACCTGCATGCCGGGCGAGAGACGGTACTGGACGCCGTCGGCAACCAGGGTTTGGCGCTTGAGGCTGACCAGTGTGCGGTAGGCGAGCTGCTCGACCGGCGGCTTGGGCGCGGCGGGGGCGCTGCTCGAGGCGCTGGCGCCCTGCTCGGCGGCGTCGGCGCCGATCTGCTCGACGCTGCCTTCGAGCATGCCGTATTTCTGGAAGCTGAAGGCGGCGAGCTTCACTTTCACCGGCTGGGATTCGCGCACGAAGCCGATGTCGTCGTTCTTGACCCAGACTTCGGCGCGCAGGTTCTCGTCCTTGGGCACCAGGGTCATGAGGATGGTGCCGGGGCTCGCCACGGTGCCGACGGTGTGGGTGGCGAGGTCCTTGACCAGTCCGTCCTGCGGCGCGCGCAGCTCGAGGTAGCCGCGCCGGTGCTCCTGCTTGGCGAGCTCCTGGCTCGCCCTCTCGTACTGGTTGGCGATATCGACCCGCTCGGTCTGCAGCTGGCGCCGGTAATCGGCGGTGATCTGCGCGATCTTCCTTTGCTCCTGATCGATGGTGGCCGCGGCCGAGACGATCACCGCCTCCTGCGCGCGCAAGTCCTGCTCCTTTTCGATGCGCTCGCGCTGCTTGTCGGTGACCATCAGCCGGCCGGCGAATCCGCCGCGCTCGAGCTTGGCGTAGGCCGCCTCCTGCTCGCGGTAGTAGGGCAGCACCTGCGCCAGCTTCTTCTTGATCGCCACGGCTGCGACGCGATCGCTCTTCGCCTTGTCGAGCAGCGCGCGCTCCTGCGCCAGCGCGCTCTGGTAGGCCTGGCGGTTGGCGAGGTACTGCGCCTGCACCTGAGCGAAGAGCTCGGGCGGGTCGTCCGCGCGCCGCGTGAGCGGCGTGCCGGCGAGCTGGGCGTCGATGCGCCGCAGCGACAGGCGCTTGTTCTGGAAGTCCGCCGCGAGGGTCTTGAGGTCCGAGTCCGACAGCGCCGCGTCCATGCGCATCAGGACCTGGCCCTCGCGCACCGGCTCGCCCTCCTTGACCAGGATCTCCTTCACCACCCCGGCGTCGGCCGGCTGCACGATCTTGAGGTAGGTGTCGGGCACCAGGCGCCCCTCGGCCACGGCGACGATGTCGAGCTTGCCGAACACCGTCCACGCGAGCAGCGCGGCGAGGAAGACGAGCGCCGCCCACAACATGCGCCGCCCGAGCGGGCTGGGCGCGACCTCCTGCAGCCGCACCAGGGCCGGCTGGAATTCGCGCGGATCGGCGTGTACGCGCGTCACGGCTTGTGCCGTCCCTCGTCCAGCCCGCGCAGGCTGCTCACGCCGCCGCTGCCGAACTGGAGCACTTCATCCACGCCGAGCCCGCGCGGCAGGTGGTGGGCGATGAAGAGCATGGTGACCTTGCCCTTCAATTGGTTCACCGTCTGCGCGAAGCTCTCGGCGGTCGGGGCATCGAGGTTGCTGGTGGCCTCGTCGAAGATGAGCACGCGCGGGTTCTTGAGGATCGCCCGCGCGATGGCGATCCGCTGGCGCTGGCCGCCGGACAGGCCGACGCCGTGCTCGCCGAGCGGGGTCTGGTAGCCCTGGGGCAGAGCTTCGATGAATTCGTGGATCTCGGCCATGCGGCAGGCTTCGGCGATCTGGGCGAAGCCGGCCTGCGGGTTGGCCATTTGCAGGTTGTCGTAGACACTGCCGGAGAAGAGGGTGGTTTCCTGCGGCACGACGCCGAAGGCGGCCCGCAGCTCGTTCGCGCTCATGGTGCGCGTGTCCTGGCCTTCCATCAGGATGCGGCCGTCGCTGGGCGGGTAGAAGCCGAGCAGGAGCTTGGCGAGGGTGCTCTTGCCGCTGCCGCTGGGGCCTACCAGCACGCTGAGCTGGCCGGGCTTGATGACGAGGTTGAGGTTGCGGTAGAGCCAGGGGTACTTGTCGGAGTAGCGGAACGACACGGCCTGGAATTCGATCCGCCCGGCGCGCGCGTCGCGGCCGACCGCGCCCTGCGCGCCCCTTCCTTCGCGCTGCGGGATGAGGGCGTGCGGCTCGGCGGGCGTGTCCATGACGTCGCCCAGGCGCCGCACCGCGATCTCGGCCTGCTGGAACTGCTGCCACAGGCCGACCAGGCGCAGCATCGGCTGCGACAGGCGGCTGGCGAACATCTGGAACGCGACCAGCATACCGATGGTGAAGGTCGCCCCGCCCAGGGCGGCGAGCGAAGCGCTGTCCATCACCAGCAGCGCGCCGAAGACGAGGATGCCCAGCGTCATTACCTGCTCGAGCGCGTTGGCGGCGACGTTGTACGAATTCGCGAGGCTCCGCGTCTCGAAGCCCGCCGCGAGGTACTGCGCCAGCAGCCCGCCATAGCGTTCCTCCAGCACCGGCTCCATCTGGAGCGACTTGACGGTGGCCATGCCCGAGACGTACTCGGTGACGAAGGCGGTGTTGCGCGCGCCGGTGAGGAACTGGTGGTTGAGCCGGGCGCGGAACAGCGGCGTGACGGCGATGCTCAGGGCCACGATCGCGAGCAGCACCGCGAGCGCGACCAGGGTCAGCTTCCAGCTGTACCAGAACATCACCGCCAGGAATACGAACAGGAACGGGCAGTCGAGCAGCAGCGCCACCGCGGCGCCGGAGACGAACTCGCGGATCTGCTCGACCGCGTTCAGGCGCGCGACCAGCACGCCGGTTTGGCGGCTCTCGAAGTAGGGCAGCGGCAGGCGAAACAGGTGCCGGAACACCGACTGTCCGAGCACCGCGTCGACCCGGTTGCCGGTGTGCAGCACCAGGTACTGGCGCATCCAGGTCATCAC
>JBOIFB010000333.1:0-2862 GCA_050741415.1 Burkholderiales bacterium
GTCGTGCCGCTCGAGCTCGTCGGGGTGGATGCGGATCTCGGTGCGGCGCCGCGGCAGGTAATGGTTCGCCGGCTGCGTGCCCCACTCGGGCATCAGCGCGTAGCCGCCCTGCTCGCGGATCGCGATCGAAGCGGTCGAGTCGGGATCGTGTACGTCGCCGAAGATACGCGCGCGGGTCGGGCAGGCGAGCACGCAGGCGGGCTTCCTTTCGCTCTCGGGCAGCGCCTGGTCGTAGAGTCGATCGACGCACAGGGTGCACTTCTTCATCACCTTCTGGTGCTCGTCGATCTCGCGCGCGCCATAGGGACAGGCCCAGGAGCAGTACTTGCAGCCGATGCACTTGTCGTAGTCGACCAGCACGATGCCGTCCTCCGCGCGCTTGTACGAGGCTCCGGTCGGGCACACCGGCACGCAGGGCGGATCCTCGCAATGCAGGCAGGACTTCGGGAAGTGCACCGTCTCGGTGTGCGGGAATTCGCCCACCTCGAAGGTCTGCACCCGGTTGAAGAAGGTTCCGGTCGGATCGGCGCCGTAGGGATTGTCGTCCGACAGGTAGCCCGCCGCGCCCGAAGTGTTCCACTGCTTGCAGCTCGTCACGCAGGCGTGGCATCCGACGCAGACGTTCAAGTCGATCACCAGCGCGAGCTGCGTCATCGCTCGATCCTGCGTCCGGCGACGTAGGCAAGCCATTTGAGGGGTGCCTTGCGCATTCCTGAATATGGCTTCATGACCTCAAATTCCGGCCACACGCCCGCCTCCTCAGCCGGGTAAATGCGTACCTTCACGTCGTACCAGCCGGCCTGGCCGGTGATCGGATCCGAATTCGACACGTTCGCGCCTTCGAGCGGCAGCTCTTCGCTGATCAGGTGGTTGAGGAGGAATCCCTTGCGCGCCTCGTTCGCGTCGGGCTCGAGGCCCCAGGCGCCGGGCTGCTTGCCGATCGCGTTCCAGGTCCATACGGTGCCCGGCTCGACCGCCTCACTGTGCCGGCACAGGCAGCGCACTTTGCCCCAGCGCGATTCGATCCACATCCAGCCACCGTCTTCGATCCCCGCCGCACGCGCGGTGCGCGGGTTGACGAACAGGTAATGATGTCCGTGGAGCTGGCGCAGCCATGCGTTCTGCGAGTCCCAGGAGTGGTACATCGCCATCGGCCGTTGGGTAATTGCGGCGAGCGGATACTTCTCCCGGTCGGTGACCTGCGCCTCGAGCGGCGCGTAATAAAACGGCAGCGGGTCGAAATAGGTCCGCACCCGCTCGCGCAGGCGCTCGGGCGGCTGGCGCCCGGGCCACTTGCCCTCGGCCGCGAGGCGAAATCGCTGCAGCACCTCGGAGTAAAGATGGATGATCACCGGGTCGCCCCAGCGCCGGATGCGCATGCGCTGCGCCCACTCCATGTAGCCGCGATTCCAGTTGCGCATGTACTGGTAGGAGTGCGGCAGGCGGTAGTGGAATACGCAGTTGTTGCGCGCGTACATGTCCCATTGCTTCGGGTTCGGCTCGCCCAGCATCGACTTCTCGCCGTCCCGACCGCGCCAGCCGGCCAGAAAGCCGATCCCCGACCCGGGCTCCGTCTCGTGCCGGACGACGAAGTCGGGGTAGTTCTGGTACTTTCTTTTGCCGTTCCCATCTACAAAAGAAGGCAATTTCAGACGGCTGCCAAGCTCGATCAGGACCTCCTGAAACGGCTTGCACTCGCCGAGCGGCGGCACGACCGGCACGCGCACCGAGTCGGCCGGCCCGTCGAACTCGGAGATCGGGCGATCGAGCATCGACATCACGTCGTGCCGCTCGAGGTAGGTCGTGTCGGGCAGTACCAGGTCGGCGAACGCGGTCATCTCGGACTGGAACGCGTCGCACACCGCGATGAACGGGATCCTGTATTCGCCGTCGGCGCCGCGGTCGTTCAGCATCTTTCTCACCTCGACCGTGTTCATGGTCGAGTTCCACGCCATGTTGGCCATGAAGATGAACAGGGTGTCGATCGGGTACGGATCGCCGCGCCAGGCGTTGGTGATCACGTTGTGCATCAGTCCGTGCACCGACAGCGGGTACTCCCAGGAAAAGCCCTTGTCGATGCGCACCGGCTCGCCCTCGTCGTCGACGAACAGGTCTTCGGGCGACGCCGGCCAGCCGAGCGCGAGGCCCGCGAGCGGCCGGTCCGGCTGCACGCCCTCGGGGCCGGTCGGCGTCTTGGCCGAGGGCGGGATTCCGCGCGGGAACGGGGCCTTGTGGCGGAACCCGCCCGGGCGATCGATCGTTCCGAGCAGGCTCATCAGGATCGCGAGCGTGCGCACGGTGTGGAAGCCGTTGGAATGCGCCGCCAGCCCGCGCATGGCGTGGAACGCGACCGGGTTGCCGATGACCGAGGCGTGCTCGTGGCCCCAGCAGTCGGTCCAGGCGATGGGCAGCTCGATCTTCTCGTCGCGCGCGGTGACGCCCATCTCGTGCGCAAGGCGCCGGATGGTGGCGGCCGGGATGCCGGTGATGCGCTCGGCCCACTCGGGGGTGTACTCGGCGACCCGCTCCGCGAGCAGCTGGAACGATGGGCGCACGCGCGTGCCGTCGGGCAGGGTGAAGTCGCCGAACAGGTAGGGATCGGTCTGCGGCGTATGCGTCAGGCACGGCCCGTTCGAGTGCCGGTCCCACCACAGCTGGTTCTGCGGATAGAGCGGATTGATCGGGTCGGCGTCCTCGTCGGTCGCGAACAGTCCGGCGTGCGGCGAGGCGGGATCGGTCACCACCAGCTGCCCGCCGTTGGTGTAGCGCGCCACGAACTCGCGATCGTACAGCCCCCGCGCGATCAGCTCGTTGGTGAGCGCGAGCAGCAGCGCGCCATCGGTCCCCGGGCGGATCGGCACC
>JBOIFB010000334.1:0-2854 GCA_050741415.1 Burkholderiales bacterium
ACGTCTGGAAAAGCTCGAGATCTTTCTCGTACTCGGCCGCATCCGCGCGCTCGATCTGGATCCACTCTCTCGTGCTCGCCACCCCGCCGGGTTGGAACTGCACCACGTTGTCGCGCGCAAACTGCAGCTCGGTCGCGGTGGCGACGGGCAGGCGCAGCCCCACGCCCTTGCCGCTGATGCAGGCGAACATCCGGTCGCTGACGAAGTAGGCGTCCAGGCCGTTGATCTTCTTCGTGCTGACGCCGGGGAGCTTCAGAAGCACGGCGTCGATCTGCACCTTGCGACTGGACTCGGGCCCATCGGTCTTCATGGCAGATGTCCGCGATCGGGTGGGAAATGCAAAACATATACAGACTCGGGCCCGGGCCGTCTATTAGTTCCTGGAGCGAGCGCTCGATCCGGGGAATACTGGGCTCGCAGGTAAATGCAGGTCCGGCGAAGAAATGCCGGATGGGGCCCGACCGATCCTCCTCCCGGTCGGCACCCCCGATCGATTTCCCTGGCGCACCCTGCCTGCGCCAGGGGCCTTTCTCCGCCGTCGTTATAGACTATCCGCATGGATATGACGGCTGGGCGCGTGGCCACGGCAGCGGTGAAGACCGAGCATTTCGACGCGCTGATCGCCGGAGCGGGGATCTCGGGCGTGGGCGGCGCCTACCACCTGAGGCAGCAGTGCCCGGGCAGGTCCTTCGTGGTACTCGAGGCACAGGACGGCTTCGGCGGCACCTGGCGCACGCACCGTTTTCCGGGCATCCGCTCCGACAGCGACCTCTATACCTTCGGCTACCGCTTCAAGCCCTGGACCGGTGCGCCGATCGCCAGCGCCGGGAAGATCCTCAAGTACATGGGCGAGGTGATCGAGGAGAACGGCCTCGCGCGCCACATCCGCTACCGGCACCGGATCGTGTCCGCCTCCTGGTCGACGGGGGACAGGCGCTGGATGATCGAGGCCGAGCGCACCGATACGGGCGAGCGCGCGCGCTTCAGCGCGGGCTTTCTCTGGATGTGCCAGGGCTACTACCGGCATTCCGAGGGCTACACGCCGCAGTGGCCCGGCATGGACGCCTTCCGCGGGCGGATCGTCCACCCGCAGACCTGGCCCGAGGACCTCGACCTCGCCGGCAAGCGGGTGGTCGTGATCGGCTCGGGCGCGACCGCGGCGACGCTGGTGCCGGCGCTCGCGGGCCGATGCACGCAACTGACGATGCTGCAGCGCTCGCCGACTTTCTACATCACCGGCCGCAACGCGATCGAGCTCGCCGACATGCTGCGCGAGCTGAAGATCCCGGAGGAGTGGGTGCACGAGATCGTGCGGCGCAAGATCCTCAACGACCAGGCGGTGTTCACGCGCCGCGCCCGGCATGAGCCCGAGGCGGTCAAGCTGGAGCTGCTGGCCGGGGTGCGCAAGTACCTGGGCGAGGATTTCGACGTCGAAAAACACTTCACGCCGCGCTACCGCCCATGGCGGCAGCGCATCGCATTCATCCCGGACGGCGACCTGTTCCGCGCCATCCGCGACGGCAAAGCCTCGGTCGTCACCGACGAGATCGACGCCTTCACCGGGAGCGGCATCCGGCTCAGGTCGGGTGCGACGCTCGACGCCGACGTGATCGTCACGGCGACCGGGTTCACGCTCAACGTGCTGGGCGACATCGCATTCGCGATCGACGGCCGGCCGCTCGACTTCGCGCGCAGCGTGACCTACCGCGGCGCGATGTTCAGCGGCGTGCCCAACATGGCTTGGGTGTTCGGCTACTTCCGCGCCAGCTGGACCCTGCGCGCCGACCTGATCGCCGACTTCGTCTGCCGGCTACTCAAGCATATGGACGCGCGCGGCGCCGGCGTGGTCGTGCCGGCGCTGAGGGAGGATGAGAAGGACATGCCGCTGCTGCCATGGGTCGACCCTGAGAACTTCAACCCCGGCTACGTGATGCGCGGCGTCGATCTGCTGCCCAAGCAGGGCGACCGCATGCCCTGGCGCCACACGCAGGACTACTGGAGCGACAAGGACGAGCTGCCGGTCGCCGACCTGGACGACGGCACGCTGGTCTACCGCTGAGCCGGCCGGCGCCGCGATGGGCCTGAAACGTTTCCCGCGCCTGCAAGCAAGAGCGGGACTGACCTTCGCCATCAAAGATTAGTATAGGCTGCGAGATCGGGGGTTTTCGAAATTGCATATAGACGGCTTCCTCGTCTGGCTGATCGCCGGCTTCGTGCTTGTCATCGTCGAGCTCGTGACAGGCACCTTCTATCTGCTCGTGCTCGGCGTAGCGGGTTTCGCCGGCGCGGGCCTGGCCTACGCGGGCGCCGAGTTGGCCTGGCAGGCGCTCGCCGCGGCAGTGGTCGCGGTGGCCGGCGTGGTCTGGGTGCACCGGAATAGGAAAACGGCGGGAACGACGCGCATGCGGGGCCTGGATGTCGGCCAGCCTGCCGCTTTCGAATCCTGGCTGAACGAGGACGCCGGCCAGGCGCGCGTAAGGTACCGCGATACGCTCTGGGATGCGCGCATCACCGGCGCAATCGACGGCGAGCGCGGCGAAGTGCTCTACGTCGAGTCGATCGATGGCAATACGCTCAAAGTTTCCAAGATCCGGCCCGCCTGACCTGGCGCGGGCCCTGAACTCATTCTCGCATTCGGAGGGAGGCAGCATGTTTGCAAAACTCGTCGCCGTCGTGATCGCCACTATTGCTATTGCCGCGGTGCCGAACATCCGGCCGTTCGCGATCCCGTTCTTCATCGTCGCGCTGGCGGTGGTGTTCGTGATCGAGGGCGTGCGCGTGGTGCCGCAGCAGAACGCGTGGGTCGTCGAGCGCCTGGGAAAGTTTCACCTTGTGCTTGAGCCGGGGCTGAACC
>JBOIFB010000335.1:0-2852 GCA_050741415.1 Burkholderiales bacterium
GACGACGCTGTTCTACGATTCCGGCTTCGTCATCGGCCTGAAGGCCTTCGTCGGCGCCATCATCGGCGGATTGGTCAGCTTTCCAGCGACCGCCATCGGCGCGCTGCTGGTCGGGCTGTTTGAAAGCTACGCGGCGTTCTGGGATAGCGCCTTCAAGGAGGTGCTGGTGTTCGGCGCGCTCATCCCGATCCTGCTCTGGCAATCGTTCATGTCCAGGAGCGACGTCGAGGAGGAGATCGAGGAAGAAGGGGGAGACGCCTGATGCGCTGGCGCCCTCTGATCGTGCCGGGCCTGGCCGCCGCCTTCATCGCCATCGCGCCGGCGCTGTTCGGCACCTTCACCATCACGCTGATGAACTACATCGGCATCTATGCGTTCGCTGCGCTCGGCCTGGTGCTGCTCACCGGCGTCGGCGGGCTGACGTCGTTCGGCCAGGCTGCCTTCATCGGCATCGGCGCCTACGCCACGGCCTGGTACACCGCCGTTCACGGCGGCTCGCCGTGGATCGGGCTGCTGCTGGCGCTGGCGCTGACCGGGATCGCCGCGACGCTCCTCGGCGCGACCACCCTGCGGCTCAGCGGCCATTTCCTGCCGCTCTCGACCATCGCCTGGGGCATCGCGATCTATTTCGTGTTCGGCAATCTCGACGCGCTCAACCGCTACAGCGGGCTGTCCGGCATTCCGCCGATCTCGATCGGCCCGGTTTCCCTCGGCGGCACCACGTCGATCTACTATTTCATCTGGCTGCTGCTGATGCTGGTGATGCTGCTCTGCCGCAACCTCCTCGACTCGCGCCAGGGCCGCGCCATCCGCAGCCTGCGCGGCGGCGTCGCCATGGTCGAGAGCCTGGCGATCGACGCGTTCCGCATGCGGCTTGCGGTGTTCGTGCTCGCCGGCCTGCTCGCCGGCCTGTCCGGCTGGCTCTACGCCCACATGCAACGCTTCGTGAACCCGACGCCGTTCGACATCCGACCCGGCATCGAGCTGCTGTTCATGGCGCTGGTCGGCGGCGCGGGTCAGATTGCCGGCGCGGTGGTTGGCGCCGCGATCGTGGTGTTGCTCAAGAACGTGTTGCAGGACGCGCTGCCGGCGATCACGCGCTACAGCGCGCAGCTCGAGGTGGTGTTCTTCGGCGTGCTGTTCATCGTGCTGCTGCAAAAGGCGCGTGGCGGCGTGGTGCCGATGATCCGGCGCTTCCTGCCAAAACCAGAACCCGTCGTTCCAGGCGAAGCCGCGCCGCTGGCGAGCCGCGCGAAGCCAGAGATCGCAGGGCCGGTGCTGTGGATCGAGAACGCCACCAAGCGTTTCGGCGCGCTCGCCGCCGTCAACGACGTGAGCTTCGAGGTGAGGCCCGGCGAGGTGCTCGGCCTGATCGGCCCAAACGGCGCCGGCAAGACCACGCTCCTCAACCTCATCACCGGCACCGCGAAGCCGAATGCCGGACGGATCGTGTTCCTCGGCGGCGACGTCACGGCCTTGCCGCCCCGCGCCATCGCCATCAAGGGCATGGCGCGCACGTTCCAGCACGTCAAATTGCGCCCGAACATGACCTTGATCGACAACGTGCTGCTGGGCACCTATCCGCGCACCAAGTCCGGATTTTTCGCCGGCGCGCTGCGCCTCGACCGCACCGAGGAGCGTTCGGCGCGCACCGAGGCGCTGCACCAGTTGCGGCGCGTGGGCTTGAGCGAAAAGTTCGGCGAGCACGCCGGCAACCTGCCGCTCGGCCAGCAGCGCCTGCTCGAAGTCGCCCGCGCGCTCGCCGCCGATCCGGTGCTCGTCATTCTCGACGAGCCGGCCGCCGGATTGCGCCAGCTGGAAAAAAAGACGCTGTCCGATCTGCTGCGCGGCCTGCGCCGCGATGGCATGACAATCGTGTTGGTCGAGCACGACATGGACTTCGTCATGAATCTGGTCGACCGCATCGTGGTGATGGATTTCGGCGCCAAGCTCGCCGAAGGCCTGCCGGCCGAAATCCGCGCCGACGCCCGCGTGCAGGAAGCCTATCTCGGCGGTGTCGCATGAGCGCGCTGCTCTCGGTCAAGGACCTGCACGTCGCCTACGGCAAGGTCGAGGCGGTCACCGGCGTCAGCCTCGACATGCAGGCCGGCCAGATCGTGACCGTGATCGGCCCCAACGGCGCCGGCAAGACCACTATGCTTGCGGCGCTGATGGGCCTGCTGCCCTCGACGGGCGAGAGCCGCTACGAAGAGCACGACCTGCGCCCGCTCTCGACCGAGGAGCGCGTCCGCCGTGGCATCTGCCTCGTGCCGGAGCGCCGCGAGCTGTTCACCGAGATGACGGTCGCCGACAACCTCCTGCTCGGTGCCTACACCCGCTGGAGCGACCGCGCCGCCGTGCAGCGCGATTTGCAGGACGTCTACGCTCGCTTCCCGCGCCTCTCCGAACGCCACCGCCAGCTTGCCGGCACGCTCAGCGGCGGCGAGCGGCAGATGCTCGCGCTCGGGCGCGCCCTGATGGCGAAGCCGCGGCTGCTGCTGTTGGATGAGCCGAGCCTCGGCCTCGCACCGCTGATCGTGCGCGAAATCTTCCGCATCGTGATAGGACTGCGCGAGCTTGGCGTCTCGATCCTGCTGGTCGAGCAGAACGCCCGCGCGGCGCTGGAGACCGCCGATTACGGCTACGTGCTCGAAACCGGCGCGATCGTGCTCAGCGGCCCGGCCCGCGACCTGATCCACGATCCACGGGTGATCGCCAGCTATCTCGGCGGCAAGGTGGACTGATGGAATCGGCATCGACACTGCGCTCGCAATGGTCGGCGATGTTCGCGCCCGCGGAGCGCACCTTGCCGGCAATGCTGACCCGCCAGGTCGAGCGTCATGCGCAAAGGC
>JBOIFB010000336.1:0-2852 GCA_050741415.1 Burkholderiales bacterium
CGGCTGCACGTCCGCGACGGCGCGACGGAAATCCTCATCGTCGTCCTCGGGCGGCTTGCGCATGGCCGGCATGGGGATTTCTCATCCGCTCAGGCTGTCGAGGTACTTCTCGGCGTCGAGCGCGGCCATGCAGCCGCTCGACGCGCTGGTGACGGCTTGTCGATAGACGTGGTCCTGGACGTCGCCCGCAGCGTATACCCCCGCCGCGCTGGTGGCGGTCGCGTCGCCGTTGCGTCCGCCGCGGGTCACGATGTACCCATTCTCCATCTCGAGCTGACCCTCGAAGAGCGAAGTGTTCGGGGTATGGCCGATCGCCACGAACAGGCCGTTCACGGCGAGCTTCTTGACGGCGCCGGACGCCGCGTGCTTGAGCCGCAGGCCGGTGACGCCGGTCTTGTCTCCCAGCACTTCGTCCAGCACGTGGTTCCACTCCAGGCGCACGTTGCCTTCGGCCGCCTTCTTCATGAGCTTGTCGATCATGATTTTCTCGGCCCGCAGCTTGTCGCGCCGGTGCACCAGCGTGACCGTGTGCGCGATGTTGGAAAGATATAGCGCCTCCTCGACCGCGGTGTTGCCGCCGCCGATCACCGCGACGTCCTGGCCCTTGTAGAAGAAGCCGTCGCAGGTGGCGCAGGCGGACACTCCGCGACCCATGAACTTCTGCTCGGATTCGATCCCGAGGTACTTTGCCGAGGCGCCCGTGGCGATGATCAGCGCATCGCAAGTGTAGGTGGCCGAGTCGCCCTCGAGCACCAGGGGCCGCTCACCCAGGCGCGCGCCGTGTACATGGTCGAATACGATCTCGGTCTCGAAGCGCTCGGCGTGCCTGCGGAAGCGCTCCATCAGCTCCGGACCTTGGACCCCGTTCGCGTCCGCGGGCCAGTTGTCCACGTCGGTAGTGGTCATGAGCTGGCCTCCCTGGGCCAGGCCGGTGACGAGCAGGGGCCGCAGGTTGGCCCGCGCGGCGTACACGGCCGCGGTGTAGCCCGCCGGGCCTGAGCCGAGGATCAGCAGACGGGTGTGGCGGGTGGTCATGGCGGGGCAGGGGCTGCGGTCGTGCTTGGATCGATCGCGGTCGATTATAAACGACCGATTCTGCTAACATTGCCACGTTCACAGGTAGGTGCGATACCAAGCGGGGAGGAGTATGGCGGGCGTACCCACGACAGTGTCGACGACGGTGTTGAGAGCGGTGCCTCTGTTCTCGAGCGTTCCCGACGAACAATTGCGCACTCTCGCCACGGTGGTCACGCGCAAGAGCGTGGCGCGCGGGGCGACGGTCATGGTGGCGGGCGATCTGACCGATTCGCTCTACATCATCCTTGCGGGCCGCCTGAAGGTGATGATGAGCGACGCCGAGGGCAAGGAAGTGATCCTCAGCATCCTCGGGCCCGGGGAGTTCTTCGGCGAGATGGGCCTGATCGACGACAGTCCGCGCTCCGCGAGCGTGGTGGCCATCGAGCCCTGCGAGCTGCTTTCGATCGCCAAGCGCGACTTCGGCAAGTGCCTGGCCGACAATTTCGAGATGGCGATGGCGGTGATGCGCGGCCTGGTGCGGCGCCTGCGCGAGGCCGACCGCAAGATCGGCAGCCTGGCGCTGCTCGACGTCTACGGACGGGTCGCCCGCCTGCTGCTCGACATGGCGGACACGGTCGACGGCCAGAAGATGGTGACCAAGCGCCTGCCCAAGCAGGACATCGCCAAGATGATCGGCGCTTCGCGCGAGATGGTGAGCCGCGTGATGAAGGACCTGCAGCTGGGCGGCTACATCGAGATGCGCGGCTCGACTATCGTGCTGCACGAGTCGATCATGCTGCCGGACTAGGTGGCAGCAGCCGAAAAATCCTCCGCAGCCCCACTTCCCGCCAAGCTCGCGAGCCTTCTGCGCGAGGCGAAGTGGCTGGTGCTGGTCGCGTTGGCAGCCTATCTGCTGCTGATCCTGGCGACTTACCACAAGAATGATCCCGGCTGGTCGCACAGCGCGACCATCGCGCTGACGCAGAACGCCGGCGGGCGCCTGGGGGCCTGGCTCGCGGACCTGCTGCTCTACCTGTTCGGCGTGTCGGCTTACTGGTGGGCCGCGCTGTGCGCCTACGTCGTGGTTTGGGGCTACCGGCGAATCGACGGCAGTGGATTGATCGATCGGCGCCCGCTCGCGATCGCGTTCGCGGGCTTCGTGCTGCTGCTCGTGTCGAGCGCCGCGCTCGAGGCGCTGCGCCTGCAGTCGCTGCCCGCGGAGCTGCCGCTCGCCGCCGGCGGCATGATCGGCCAGTCGGTGGGGCGCCTGGTCGTGGGCGTGTTCGGGTTCACCGGCGCGACCCTGGCGCTGATTACCTTGGTCGCGGTCGGATTCAGCCTGTTCACCGGGATCTCCTGGCTGGCGGTATCCGAGCTCACCGGTTTCGTGCTCGAGTCGCTGTACGGCCTCGCGCGGCACACCTGGGAGCAGCGCAAGGATCGCAGGCTCGGCGATATCGCACGCGAGGAGCGCGACTTCGTGGTCGAGGCCGAGCGCAAGCGCGAAGAGGACCATCCGCCGCTGCGCATCGAGCCGTCGATCGTCGAAATCAAGAAGTCGGAGCGCGCGCAGAAGGAAAAGCAGGCGCCGCTGTTCGACGATCTGCCCGACACGCCGCTGCCGCCGCTCAAGCTGCTCGACGAGGCGCGGCACGACGCCGAGCAGGTCACCGCGGAGACGCTCGAGTTCACCTCGCGCCTGATCGAGAAAAAACTGTCGGACTTCGGCGTCTCGGTCAAGGTTCTGGCCGCGTATCCCGGCCCCGTGATCACGCGCTACGAGGTCGAGCCCGCGGTCGGGGTCAAGGGCAGCCAGATCGTCAACATGGTCAAGG
>JBOIFB010000337.1:0-2851 GCA_050741415.1 Burkholderiales bacterium
GCTCCAGGGTGCGCGGGGCGCGCGGCGGCGCCTCCGCTTCCTGCGCGCCCCATACCGCAGCCACGCCGACCAGCATGAACCCCGCCATCAGCCAGTAAGTCCCTTCCCAGCCGAGCCAGCCGTCCGCGAGGATGAGCGCAAGCCCCCCCGAGACCAGCATCGCGATGCGATAACCGAACACCGACACGGCCGCGCCTGCGCCGCGCTCCTCGGCGCCGAGGATGTCCGTGCGATAGGCGTCGGTCACGATGTCCTGCGACGCCGAAAGGAACGCCACCGCGAGCGCGAGCGCCGCGAGCAGCCAGGGCGAATCCTGCGGCGAGAGCGTACCCATCCAGGCGATCGCACCGAGCAGCGCGAGCTGCGTCACCACCAGCCAGCCGCGCCGCCTGCCGAGCCATGGAATGCGGTAGCGGTCCATCAGGGGCGCCCAAAGGAACTTGTAGGTGTAGGGCTGGCCCACCAGCGCGAACAGCCCGATCGTGGTCAAGTCGATCCCCTTGACCGTGAGCCAGGCCTGCAGCGTGGCCCCGGTCAGCGCAAGCGGCAGGCCGGAGGAAAAGCCCAGCAGCAGCAGGACCAGAATCTTGCGGCTGCGGAACACCGCAGCGTAGGCGGGAAGCGGCATGCGGTAACGACGCCGGAGACGCAGGCCCTAGAGCGGGAACTCGTAGTCGATGGTCAACGGCGCGTGATCGGAAAATCGCCGTCGCTTGTAAATCGATTCCCTGACGGCGGTCTTCGCCACGCCGGGCGTGGCGATCTGGTAGTCGATGCGCCAGCCGACGTTCTTCGCCCATGCCTGGCCGCGATTGGACCACCAGGTGTACTGGTCGGGCTTGCGGTTCAGGCGCCGGAACACGTCGACCAGCCCGATTTCCTCGAACACCCGGCCGAGCCAGGCGCGCTCCTCGGGCAGGAAGCCCGAATTCTTCCGGTTCGAGCGCCAGTTGCGCAGATCGATCTCCTTGTGCGCGATGTTCCAGTCGCCGCACAGGATCACCTCGCGCCGCGCGCGCGCGAGCTTTTTCAGCTGCGGTAGGAAAGCCTCGAGAAAGCGGAATTTGGAGGCCTGCCGGTGCGGGCCGGACGAGCCCGAGGGCAGATAAAGCGAGATCACGGACAACTTGCCGAAGCGCGCTTCGAGGTAACGTCCCTCCGAGTCGAACTCGCGCGTGCCGAAACCGCTGTTCAGCGCGTCGGGCGCGCGGCGCGAGTAAAGCGCCACCCCGCTGTAGCCCCTCTTCTCGGCCAGGGAGTAGCTGGCCGCGAAGCCCTTGGGCGCGTGCAGCGCGGCGTCGAGGTCGCTCTCCTGCGCCTTCATTTCCTGCAGGCAGATCACGTCCGCGCGCTGCGCCGCCAGCCAGCGCAACAGGCCTTTCTTTGCCGCCGAACGGATCCCGTTTACGTTCAGCGTGACGATGCGCATTCAGGCCGACGGCGAGCTCGTCGCGCCGCCGTGCGCCGCCGACCACTCGGCCGGCGCATTGAGGAATTTCTCTACTTCTCCGATCTGTGCCGCCGGCAGATAGGCGCCGCGCTTCACGACCGCCAGCACGTCCCACCAGGTCGCAAGATGATGCAGCCGCACGTTCAGCTCGGCCAGGATTTTCTTCGACTCGGGAAAGATGTCGTAATAGAAATTGACGAACACGTGGTCCACGATCGCGCCCGCGCCGCGCAAGGCCTGACAAAAATTTATCTTCGAGCGCCCGTCGGTGGTCAGATCCTCGACCAGAAGGGTGCGCGCGCCCTCGCGCACGTCGCCCTCGATCTGCGCGTTGCGGCCGAAGCCCTTGGGCTTCTTCCTAACGTATTGCATCGGCAGGCCGAGCCGGTCGGCGATCCACGCGGCGTACGGAATGCCGGCGGTCTCGCCCCCGGCCACGACGTCGAACTGCTCGAATCCCGCGTCGCGCTGCAGCGTCGCGGTGGCGAACTCGACCAGTTGAGCACGGATGCGCGGATAGAAAATCAGCTTGCGGCAGTCGATGTATACCGGGCTCGCCCAGCCGGACGTGAAGATGAACGGCTTTTCGTCCGAAAACAGAACGGCCTTCACCTCGAGCAGCATCTTGGCGGTGGTCTCGGCGATGAAGCTTGGGTCGGCGGAGTGCATGCGGGTCGCGCGCAGTGGGGTGGCGCGGATTTTAGCAGGTGAACGCGCGCCTGCCTCGCGCTAGAATATCGCCGTCGCCGTTCCGCCAAGGGGGAAGCCATGCGCCGTCGTATACCGTTCACTGCCGCGCTCACAACCCTCGCGTTCGCTGCGCTCCCGCTTGCGGCGCAGGCGCAGTCGTTCCGCTGCGTGGGCAAGGACGGCAAGAAGTACTACGGCCAGGTGATTCCCCGAGCCTGCATCGGTCAGCCCTACGATCAGCTGGACAAGCAGGGAATAGTGATCAAGCGCTTCGATCCGACCGTCAACGACGAGGATCCGGCGACCAAGGCGGCAAAGGAGGAGAAGCAGCGCGAAAAGGATGCCGCCGCGAGAGAAGAAGCTCGCCGCAGCCGCGCGCTGCTTGCCACCTATACCAGCGAGAAGGATATCGACGCGGCGCGCGCACGCGCGCTGGCCGAGCCGCAGAGGCAGATCGCCGATATCGAGGCGAACATCGCACAGCGCGAAAAGCGCCTCGCGGAGCTCACTAAAGACAAGGCGGCGCCAAACCAGCCGGCCGCGCTGGAGTCGGATATCCAGACCGCCGAATCCGGCCTCGCCGCGCAGCAGGAGCTGCTCTCGGTGAAGAAGCAGATCGTCGAAGCGATCAAGGCCAGATACGACGAGGACAAGAAGCGCTACCAGCTGCTGACGCGCGGTAGGTAAGGGGCCGCGCGGCGCCTAGCCGAG